>NZ_JBDOQR010000066.1:0-25536 GCF_039839315.1 Phaeobacter sp. CAU 1743
CGCAAGCGACAAGCTCACGCCGCTCTGAAGAGGTAAGAAAACCGGGACGGATCATGCCGTTACTTGAATCGCGACCTTCTTGCACGTCAACCCTTCAGATCTCGGGTCTTCAGTGACTCCGGGTATAGCAATCTCTCTGCACGCGCCAGATCCTCGGGCGTGTTGACGTTAAAAAATGGATCAAAGGGATCGGCCTCAAACAGCGCTTCACGCCCGCCGTGGGCATCGGTCCACAGGACCACCTTGCGCAGACCATCATTAAGGGCCGCGCGCAGATCATCGCGCAGCGCCACGGGCCAAAGGCCGAAGGTGGGATGGCGGTTCACCTTGCTGCGCCCGCCGGATTTCAGTTCATCGCCCGTGCGCGGCGTTGTCGCCAGCACTAAGGGATGGGTCTGCCCTTCGGAGGCCTCCATCAGCCGCGCCGCCAGATCGATAGGGAAGAAAGGCGTGTCGGCAGCCGCCGTCACGATTGCTTCGGCGCCTTGCTCGGAGGCCCAGTCCAGCCCCGCGAGCACGCCAGCCAGCGGCCCGGCAAAGCCTTCGATACTGTCGGCGACTACCGGCAGGCCAAGATCGGCAAAGCGCGCAGCATCCCCATTGGCGTTGAGGGCGAGACCCGCCACCTGCGGCGACAGCCGATCGATCACGCGGGACAGAAGGCTTTGCCCGCCGATGTTCAGCAGCCCCTTGTCGCCACCGCCCATGCGGGTGGCCAGACCACCTGCGAGAATGACGCCGAGAAGTTTCATGCGGCTGCCTTCCAGTCTTCAAGCTGAATGTCGAAATCCATAGGCGTCAGCCCTGGTGGAAGAACTCGATGTGGCACCACCAGGATTTGCGACCCAAACGTCAGAATCGTCACGTGTTTTGTTGTTCGAATGGTTCCAACGGCCCGCCATGGAATTGTGGCGGTTCCAGTTTTGCTGCTCAAAACAACCCCACCCTGATCGAATACCGCAATCGAGGGGCCAAATTCTTCTGAAAATCGCGCCATCTTTGCCGCAGTTTCTCTGATCCCATTCGACCATCGGAATTGCCAGAGTGACGTTATCGCGGCAGCGCCAAGCCACATGCTGAACATTTCCGGTATAGCATCCGGGTGATCAAACAATTGGCCCAAAATGACCGCTACCGCGATCAGACCTACACCCAGCACTAACTGTTTGCCATAACGCCAAACAATCCCCGATCGTGTTGCCGATGCTTTCCCGCGGGCATTCAAGACAATGCCCTCGCGCGCCTCTTTCTGCATCAGCGAAAAACTCAATTCTATCTTGCTCATGCCACACTCCCCCAGCGTCCGACCCGGCGGGGAGGGTGCGAAGCGCCCGCCCCGTGGGGGGCGGGTTGGGCGCTGCCCGGCTTTGCCGGGCAATGACGAGTAGCTGACATCATCCCGCGCTCTTCCTGCGATGTTTCTTGTCTTCTTGCGGCATCGATGCGGGGTCCACGTCCCGTTCCAACCGATCATCGCCCGACAGGCAAATGAACCGCTGGCCGCGCATCCGGCCAATCAGGGTCAGGCCAACCTCGCGGGCGATCTCGACCCCCCAGGCGGTGAAACCGGAGCGGGAGACCAGCACCGGAATGCCCATCATCGCCGTCTTGATCACCATTTCAGAGGTCAGCCGCCCGGTGGTGTAAAGGATCTTATCCGCCGGATCGCTGCCCGTGGACAGCATCCAGCCTGCGATCTTGTCCACCGCGTTGTGGCGACCGACATCCTCCATATAGACCAGCGGGCGGTCCCGGTGGCACAGCACCGTGCCGTGGATCGCACCGGCCTCAAGGTAAAGCGACGGCGTGCGGTTGATCTTATGCGCCAGCGCATAAAGCCAGGAGGTACGCACCGGCGTTGCGGGCAGGCGCACATCCTCCAGCCCCTCCATCATGTCGCCAAAGACGGTGCCCACGGCGCAGCCCGAAGTGCGGGTCTTTTTCTGCAGCTTTTCCTCGTAGGAAGTCTCGACCTCGGTGCGCACCACAGCGGTTTCCAGCTCTTCGTCGTAATCGACGCCAGTGATCACATCGTCGTTACGCAGCATGCCCTGATTGCGCAAAAAACCAAGCGCCAGATACTCGGGATAATCCCCGATTGTCATGGCGGTGACGATCTCCTGCCGGTTGAGATAAATGGTCAGCGGGCGTTCCTCGACTACGGAAATCTCGCTTTGGGCGCCGGTGTGATCGACACCCGTCACCGCACGGGTCAGCCGTGCGTTCTGCGGCGCAGGCGCGATGATATACTCTGCGTGATCTTCGGCTTTTGCCAATTGCAAACCTCCCCAATCCCCCTTAGGCCAATGTGGCAGCCCGGGGCTGCGTCTCAATTTAGGACGTGCGAATGGCGATCACCACACCCAAATCAGCCTTTTGGAAGGGCGTCCGCGATGGCGCGCCATTTCTTCTGGTGTCAGGACCTTTTGGCCTGTTGTTTGGTGTTCTGGCCGCTGAAGCGGGACTCATTGTCCCCGAGGCGCTGACCTTCTCGCTCGCGGTGTTTGCAGGATCGGCACAGTTCACCGCCCTGCAACTGATGCAGGAGAACGCACCGATTCTCATCGTGCTGATTTCGGCGCTTGCGGTGAACCTGCGGGTGGCGATGTATTCGGCCTCACTGACGCCCTATCTGGGATCGGCGCCGCTGTGGCAGCGGGCGATTGCCGCCTATTTCACCGTCGATCAATCCTATGCCCTGTCGATCGTACAATTCGAAACCGAGCCTGAAATGACCGTGCCGGAACGCATGGCGTATTTCTTTGGCACCAACGGGTTGGTGGCACCGGGCTGGATGATCGCGACCTTTACCGGCGCCATGATCGGCGCGCAGGTCCCGGACAGTTGGGGCCTCGACTTTGTGCTGCCACTGGCCTTTCTGGCGATGATCGGCCCGATGCTGCGCACACCCGCGCATGTAGTGGCCTGTTTCGTCGCTGTCGCGACTGCGCTGCCTGCTGCGGCCCTGCCCTATAACCTGGGTCTGATCGTCGCCGGGTTGGCTGGCATGATGGCTGGCGCCCAGACAGAGGTCTGGCTGGAAAACCGGCTGCGCCGCAGCCAAGAGGAGACCGCGCAATGACCAGCACTGCCCCCGCCCTGATCGACCCCGTGATCCTGTGGACGGCCATCATCGGACTGGCTGTTGGCAGTTTTGCCCTGCGTTTCGCCTTTATCGGGATTGTCGGCGGGCGCGCCATGCCGGACTGGCTGATGCGCCACCTGCGCTATACCGCTGTTGCCATCATTCCGGCGCTGGTGGCGCCGCTGGTGGCCTGGCCCGCTCCGACCGGCGGCACCCCAAGCCTGCCGCATGTCGCGGTGGCGGCGCTGACGCTGGCAGTCGGATATCTGACCAAGAACGTGCTCTTGGCCATGGGGACCGGCGCTGGGTCCTTCGTGCTGCTGCTCTACGTATCGGGTTAAGGCGCGCGCGTTCAGTTGCAGGCCAATCGCCGCGGCGCAGTTACTGAGGATGCGCCGCGTTATTCTCCGTTCAGGATCGCATTGTTGCGCGCAAGCCCTTCCTGAAGGTCGGCGCTGTCGTTCTCGTAATAACGGGTGGTTTTCACACCGGGCCGCTGTTCGAATTGGTCGGCCAGCTTCACCGGATAAAAGGTAACCTTGATATCCTCGAAACCGGGCACCTGTTTCAACACCGAAGCGGTGGCATTGGCGCAATAGGCGCCGGGCACGCGGCCATTGCTGACAACCAGTTCATAGGCGCGTTGCGCCTGTTCCGGCGTCACCGCGACCTCCTGCACCATCACGTGATGGGTGCTGCGGGCGTGCGAGCCGCGATAGGCTTGCTCAACAGCGGGCGTGATGCCGTAAAGCACATCGTCCCGTTCGGGCACGCGGTCTGCGTAGAACGACCCGGCGGGATCAAAGATGACCCGCTCCGAGGCATTGACCATCAGCGAGGTATGCCCGCCCTGTCCGGTCCGGTTGTTGACCATGGTATAAAGGGTCAGGGATGGGGCGCCCTCGGCGCGATACGCAACACGTTCCAGCGTTGCATCATCTGCATTGGGCTGCGGCTGCGACGCGCAGCCCGACAGCGCAAAAGCTCCCCCTGCAACCGACGCACATAGCGTCAGGCGCAGCAGCAAACGGCCCACGGACATGGCCCGAAGATCAGGTCGCGAAGACGGCCAGGAAGACCGCAAAAATCGCCACAGCGATGCAGAAGCGCACCGAGAAGGTCACAAAGCCCGCAAAGGTTTTTTCCTGAACCGAGATGTCCATGGTTCCGTGTTTGTGCTCAGCCATGTCTAAATGTCCTATTCGCGTTCGATTTCCTGCTGATTACTGGATTTCCCGCGCGCTGTCACGACGTCAATGCAGCGCAGCAAGGCGAAAAACCCAAGGCCTGCGGCCTGTTTGCACAGCTGTCTCGCCCCAACATGCGTGTCGTCCCGCACCACACCGCCGAATCGCGCAGCCGGTCCTCAGCGGATCTCTCAGCTATCCGGCTCTGCTTCTGCCACGATATCAGGCTCCGCGTCCGGGGCCGGATCAGGTTCCAGATCCTTCGCCAGACGAAATCCGATCCGCGTGGCCGGGGTTTCCGGCTGCGCCTTGGGCAGGGCCCGCAGCATCACATTGAGCTGCGTCACATGCTGGACCAGCTGCGTGCGGGCACCAGAGTTATCCGACCCGTAGAAAGTCACGATATCAGGGTCGAAATAGCCCATGCCCTCGATCCGCATGACACCGGCGTCGCCACCGGCAAACCCCATCGCGACCTCATGGGCGCTGTCGAGCTGCTCCTCGAAGTTCTTGATGTAGAGAATCATCCGCTCATAGGCCCAGCGGGCCGGGCTTTTCTCTTCTGCCGGTTTCTGCATCGCCTTGGGCAGGGTCGGGCTGCTCTGGCCCGGCTTCGGGTCACAATGCACCTCGTGCACCTGCGGCAGGATCGCCGCTTCGACAGCCTCGGCGCTGGTATCGATACTGTCGTGAATGGCCGAAGCGCCCGGTTTGCGTGTCTTGTCACTCATCTGTGCCCGCCTTTCCCGGCGTAGCGCCCTGGCGCCACCCCGTCAGTCTTTGCGTTGATACAGCCAGGCGCCGTCTTGGCGCTGTTCGCGTGTGACCCGCCCCAGATGGAAGAGGTGATTGACATGGGCCACCGCCTCGACCAGCGCCAGCCCGTACTCACCCGGCCCGATGGCGCGTTTGAACAGCGGCGAAAAACACTCAGCCGCGGTGCGCGGGCTGTCGAGATGGTCCATCAGCCGGTCCAGCGCGCCGTGGTGGTTGTCGATCAGCTGCCGCATCCGCAGCGGCAGACGCGAGAACGGCAGCTTGTGACCCCCAAGGGCCAGATGATCATGCCGTGCCAGCGGCGCCAGACGTTCGCAGGCCTCCAGCCATTCGCCCAAGGGGTCCGCCATCGGTTCGGTGGCATAGACGCCGATATTGGGGCTGATCGACGAGAGAATCTGATCCCCGGTGATCACCAGATTGTCGTCACGACTCCAGAAGGTGGCATGTTCCGGCGCGTGGCCGTTGCCCATGTGCACATCCCAGTCGCGCCCGCCCATGCGGAACACATCGCCCTGCTGCACCCGGGTAAAGCCCAGCGGCATCGGATAGACGGTATCGGCAAAATTGAACGGCCGGTCCGCAACCCGCTGGTCATAGATTTCCTTGTCCATGCCCGCGCTGCGGTAATAGGCCAGCGTTTCCTCGGGCCAGGTTTCCTGCACATCCAGCGTCAGCATGCGGGCGAACAGCCAGGCAGTACGGGTGGTGACCAGCTCGGCGCCGTATTCGGACTGGAACCAGCCCGCCAGACCGATGTGATCCGGGTGATGGTGGGTGGCGACGACACGGCTGATGGGTTTGCCCTTCAGCGGGCCTGCCATCAGGCTTTGCCACAGTTCGCGGCTCTTGCGGGTGTTGAACCCGGTGTCGATCACCGTCCAGCTATCGCCCTCGTCAAGCGCGTAGACGTTGACGTGGTCCAGCTTCATCGGCAGCGGCTGGCGCATCCACAGGACGCCTTCGGCGACCTCGATCACCTCGCCCAGCGCGGGCGGTTCTTCCCAGGGGGTACGCGGGCCGACTTCGGGAACGGAGGCCATCAGCTGGCCAGCTCGTCCAGTGTCAGCGCCATGGCACCCTCGATACCTTCCTGCGCGTGCTGCAGCAGGCCGACATGCTCGGGCAGCATCCGCTTGATGTAGAACCGCGCCAGTTTTTCGCGCGGGCCGCCCTTGTCAGCCAAGGCCGCCATCAGGTGGTAATGCCCCCCCAGAACACGGGCAAAGGCCCGCAGATAGGGCACCGCCCCGGCGAAGCGGTTCTGCAGATCACCCTGCCCCACCAGCCAGTCGGTCGCTTCGCGCAGGCTTTCGCAGGCCTGCCAGACGGCTTCGGCCATATTGGGGTGGGTCGGACGGGCGCGTTCGGCCAGCTCTTCGATCTCATCCATCAGACGGTTGGCCATCTCGCCGCCATCCATCATCTTGCGGGCAACAAGATCCATCGCCTGAATGCCGTTAGTGCCTTCGTAGATCGAGGTCACGCGCACATCGCGGCAGAATTGCGCGGCGCCGGTTTCCTCGATGAAGCCCATGCCACCATGCACCTGCAGGCCGATATCTGCGACGCGAATGCCGGTGTCGGTGCCAAATGCCTTGGCAATCGGGGTCAGAAAGGCGGCGCGGGTCTTGCAATCCGACTCTCCGGTGGCGGTGGACATGTCGATGGCCTGAGCGCAGGCCAGCAGAATCGCACGGGAGGCAAAGAGATCCGCCTTCATCTCCATCAGCATCCGGCGCACATCCGCGTGGTCAACAATGCCGCCCGACGGCGTCTTGCCCTGCTTGCGCTCCAGCGCATAGGAGAGCGCCTTCTGATAGGCGGCTTCGGCAATGCCGACGCCCTGACCGCCGACACCCAGACGCGCGTTGTTCATCATGGTGAACATGGCCGCCATACCGCCATGTTCGGCGCCCACCAGCCAGCCGGTGGCGCCATCATATTGCATGACGCAGGTCGGGCTGCCGTGCAGGCCCAGCTTGTGTTCGAGGCTCACCACCTTGAGACTGTTGGCCTTGCCGGGGTTGCCATTGTCATCCGGCAGGAACTTGGGAACCAGGAACAGCGAGATCCCCTTGGTGCCCGGCACCCCGTCGGGCAGCCGCGCCAGCACCAGATGGCAGACGTTGTCTGCGAAATCGTTGTCGCCCCAAGTGATATAGATCTTCTGCCCGGTGACGGCATAGGTGCCATCGCCATTCGGCACGGCCTTGGAACTGAGCGCGCCCACGTCCGATCCGGCCTGCGGCTCGGTCAGGTTCATGGTGCCGGTCCATTCGCCCGAAATCAGCTTCGGCAGGTATAGCTCTTTTAGCGCGTCGCTGGCGTGGTGATCCAGCGCCTCGATCTGGCCCTGGCTCATCAGCGGGGCCAGCTGCAACGACAGGCAGGCGCCGGACATCATTTCATTGACCGCCGAGGTGATCGTCATAGGCAGCCCCATGCCACCGTGCTCCTGCGGTGCGCTCATCCCGAGCCAGCCTCCCTCGGCGATGGCACGCCAGCCATCGGCAAAGCCGGGCGAAGTACGCACAACGCCGTTTTCCAGATAGGCCGGGTTCAGATCCCCCGGACGCTCCAGCGGTGCCATCACCTCGTCGCACATCTTGCCCGCTTCGGTCAGAATCGCCGTCACCATGTCGTCCGAAGCCTCGGCAAACAGGTCGGTTGCGGACACATCCTCAAAACCGACGATGTGCTTGAGCATGAACTCATACTCGGAAACGGGGGAACGGAAGGTCATTGGCGTCCTCTTGGCGTCCTGTGGGGCTCTCTCGTGTCTGGGCTAGTCTTTTACCCAGTCTTGGCATTGCTTACGAGGCCCTTTATATCTCGCGGCCTGTCCGATTACCTATCCTCTCGACCTTTTCAATCAACCAAAACGCCGCGTCACCCGCCATGTCCAGCCTGACCACCGAAATTCTGGGGACCTCGGATGCTGATCTGAGCCGCGCCGCCGATCTTCTGAAGGCGGGGCAGCTGGTGTCCTTTCCGACCGAGACGGTCTACGGCCTGGGCGCCGACGCCCGCAACGGCACGGCGGTGGCTTCGGTCTATGCAGCCAAGGGGCGGCCCAGCTTTAACCCGCTGATTGCCCATGTACATTCCGTCGCGGCGGCGCAGCAGCTGGTGCAGTGGAACGATTTGGCCGAACGGCTGGCAGCGGCCTTCTGGCCCGGGCCGCTGACCCTGGTCTTGCCACTGCGCGAGGGCCACGGCGTTTCCGGACTGGTGACCGCGGGACTTCAAACACTGGCAGTTCGGGTTCCGGCCCATCCCACCGCCCTGCGGCTGCTACGCCTCGTGGACGGACCGGTGGCAGCGCCCTCGGCCAACCCGTCGGGACGGATCAGCCCCACTACGGCCGCGCATGTGCTGGCCGGGCTGAACGGCAGGATCGCTGCCGTCGTGGACGATGGTCCCTGCGGCGTAGGAGTGGAATCCACCATCGTTGGCCTCAGCGGACCAGACCCCATGCTGCTGCGCCCCGGCGGACTGGCAGCCGAGGATATTGAGGCAACCCTCGGTACGTCGTTGACCGACCGCGACGCAGCCGATCCCCTGTCGGCGCCGGGGCAGCTGCTGTCCCACTACGCGCCCAATGCCCGCGTCCGCCTGAACGCGACAAAAGCCGGTGAGGGCGAGCTGCTGCTCGGCTTTGGCTCCATGGACTGTGATCTGAACCTGTCAGCGGTCGGCGATCTAGCCGAAGCCGCCGCCAATCTGTTCGAACACCTGCACCGGCTTGATGCAATCGGTCAGCCGATTGCTGTCGCGCCCATCCCCGAACATGGCCTTGGCAGCGCGATCAACGACCGTTTGCGCCGGGCCGCCGCGCCCCGGGACGACAGTTCCGCGCACTGACCCGGCCCGAACGGCCAGCCAGATCCGCCAAAACCCCATCAATTATTCATATATTCGCTAGTCTCTATGCATAAACAGGATACCGGGCTATCCTGACCTCCTACTAGGGAGGAACATCATGAAACATTTACTGACAGCGGCCGCTGTAGCCACAAGCCTGTGCGCAGGCTGGACCACCGCAGCCCTTGCCGAAGGCGCCACGCATCACATCGCCGTTCACGTCAATCAGAATGACCCCAAGGTCATGAACATGGCGCTCAACAACGTGCAGAACCTGACCCGCTATTACGAGGCGCAAGGGGACACGGCGGTTGTGGAAGTTGTCGCCTACGGCCCCGGCCTGCACATGCTGATTCCGGGGAAAAGCCCGGTCGCGGACCGCATTGCAACCATGAGCCTTGAGAACGACAAACTGTCCTTTTCGGCCTGCGGCAACACCCACCGCAAGATGAGCGAGAAGGCAGGCAAGGAAGTTGCCCTGCTCGAGGAAGCCTCGATCGTGCCTTCCGGTGTGGTCCGGCTGGTGGAACTGCAGGAACAAGGGTTCTCTTACGTCCGGCCCTAATTGGCGCAGACCTGACAGACAATAACACGCAGGGGCGACCCGTCCCTGCGTAACTGGCCGCACTGACCGTGTGGGGTCAGGCAGTTCCGGCGCTTGAGGACAGCGACACCGGGTCCACGCCCAACGTTTTCAACGCCGCGCCCCATTTTTCCAGATCGTCCATCTCGAACAACAGCTCGGCGCTGGCCTCGGCCGTCAGCCAGCCATTGGCGACGATTTCGCTTTCCAGCTGCCCCGGCCCCCAGCCAGCATAGCCCAGCATCACGAACATCTTCTCTGGCCCGCTGCCTTCGGCAATGTCTTCCAGAATGTCCAACGTCGCGGTCATTGCAAAACCGCCCGGAACATCCAGAGAATTGACCCGCGAATGATAATCGTCCGAATGCAAAACGAAGCCGCGCTGGGTCTCGACCGGACCACCGAAACGGACAGGCAGAGATGCAACATCGGTGTTTGCCTCGATCTCCAGCTGTTCCAGCAGACTGCCCAGCTGCACGCCCGGCGCCGTCTTGTTCACGATCAGTCCCATCGCCCCCTCATCACTGTGAGAGCACAGGAACACCACCGCATGTTCGAACCGCGGATCGCCGATTCCCGGCATGGCAATCAAGAGTTTACCTGTCAGATCCATATCGCCTGTCTTTCTGTCTGCTTGGCCCATCGGACCAGACCGCATGCGACCAGCATGCAGCCCCACGCCCAGAGGTGCAAGGGCTGGTCCCCTGCGACACTGAAGCAGCCAGATCTGACGAAGTCTGACCGGAACGTGACTTGGCATTTGCAGCCGGAATGCGCATTTATTGGTGTATGAGACATAAACGCCCCTCCTCTCGCCCTGTGTCCCGATCTGTGTTCGGGCTGGCCCGTCTGAAATCCGCCGTGGCGGCCGGTGCCGTTCTTGTGCTGATGCCGGTTGCGACTGTGCAGGCGGGCGCATCGCCCGATCCGGTGCAGATCGAGATCCTCGATGGCGGGATGACGAAACGGGGCACCTATATGGGCGCGCTGCGGCTGACGCTCGACAGCGGCTGGAAAACCTACTGGCGGGCGCCCGGGGATGCCGGCATTCCGCCCAGATTTTCCTGGCGTGGATCGCGCAACATTGGCGACGTGTCGATGACATGGCCCGCCCCCGAAGTCTTCATGACCTCCGGCTACCGCACCATCGGCTATCACGATCAGCTGGTGCTTCCGATCGAGATCACCCCCGCGAATCCTGCCAAACCCGTCCGCATCAAGGGACGCATGGAACTGGGCGTCTGCAAGGACGTCTGCGTGCCATCCGAGCTGTCCTTTGATCACCGGCCAGACCCCGAGGCAGGCCGCAACCCGGCGATCATCGCGGCGCTGGCCTCGCGCCCCTATTCGGCGCAGGAGGCAGGCGTCTCCTCGGCGATCTGCAGCCTGTCCCCCGGCAATTACGGTATGCGCGTCGAAGCGCAGATCACCATGCCCAGCGCCGGCGGCGAGGAAGTCGCGGTGATCGAACCGGGCACACCGCATCTGATGGCCGGGGAAACCAGCACCGAACGGCGCGGCGGTATTCTGCTGGCACGGACCGAGTTCATGCCCGCAACCAGCAACAGCCCGACCTCCATTGACCGGTCGAAACTGCGCATTACCGTGCTGGGGCGCAGCCATTCGGTGGATATCAAAGGCTGCGACGCCGGATGAGCCGCCCGGTTCTGGGCGCGCTGGCAGTGGTCTGCCAGACCGTAGCCGGACAGGACAGCGTGATCCTGATCCAACGCCGCAATCCGCCCAACGCAGGCTGGTGGGGCTTTCCCGGCGGTCATGTGGAATGGGGCGAAACCGCGCTGGAGGCCGCCGCGCGTGAATTGCACGAGGAAACCGGCGTCCTTGCCCGTCCGCGGGGCTATCTGACCAATGTCGACGTGATCCTGCCCGGCCCGGACAAGGCGGTTGCGCACCACTACCTGCTGACCGCCGTGCTCTGCGATTATGTCAGCGGCGCCCCAACCCCCGATGACGATGCGCTGCAGGCCAAATGGGTGGCAGTGGACGATCTGCCCCGCAGCGGGCTGGAGCTGATCGATCAGGTGGCCGAGGTCGCGCTCTTGGCCCGGTCGCGCTGGCGCGACCGCAGCCCGTGGGACAGCGCCCCGATCACATAGGTCAGCAGCCCGAACACCACGGCCCCCAGCAGGAACAGGATGAGCCCCGCCCGCACCGGCTCCATCGTGGCCAGCCCGGTATCCGAGGCCATAGGCCCCCCACGCAGGGCCGGATGCAGCGCGCCGGTGGCCATGGCCCAGCCCAGCGTCAGCACCAGCCAGCCGAGCTGTACCAAAGCCGATCCGGCGATCAGCCAGCGCAAAACCCGGGTATGGGCGCGCTGACCGGACCGCAGGGCCCGGCGCAGCGATGTGATGGGCCGCGCCGCGTCCCGCTGCACCGCAACCAGTGCGGGAACCACCAGAAGCACCAGGAACATGCCAAAACCAAGCCCGTAGACCAGCGTGATCACCGTCGGTTTCAGGAACTGCGCCTGCTGCGAGCTTTCGTACATCAAGGGCGCAAGCCCCAGCACCGTGGTCAGCGTCGTCAACATCACCGGACGCAAACGATCCGCGGCCCCGTCGATGATCGAAGGCACCAGCCCGCGCTCAGCCGCGTATTCGTCGATGGTTGTGACCAGCACGATGGAATCGTTGATGATGATCCCGGTCATGCCCAGAAGCCCCACCACCGTGAACATGCTGAGCGGCACCTCCCAGATGTAATGCCCCCAGATCGTCCCGACGAGGCCGAAGGGAATGATCGCCATCACCACGATGGGCCGCGTCCAGCTGGCAAAGATCCAGGCCAGCACCAGGTAGATGCCGGTCAGGCACAGGATCAGACCGGTGCCCGCCTCGGACAGGAAAGTGTCCTCCTGCTCGCTGAGGCCCGCAAGACGCCATTCCACCTGACGCTCGCTGGCGATTGTCGGCAGGATCTCCTCCTGCAGCGCGGTGATCACCGCCTCGGCGCGGGCGGGATCGTCCTCCGAGATATCGCCGGTAACGCTGATCACCCGGATGCCGTTTTCGCGCCGCACGGTGGAAAACCCGCTGCGTTGGCTGACCGAAACGATATCGGCCAGCGGCACATAGCTGCCGCCCGGCGCCCGCATCAGGGTACGCTCCAGGAAGTCCGCCGTCAGCTCTCCCTCGGGCAGTTCGACCCGGATGGTGGCGCTGCGCGGTCCGTCCGGATAGGTCGCTGCCTCGATCCCGTTGAGCCGCGCCCGCAGTGCCCGGCCCAGACTGTCGATGGTAAAGTTCAGCGCCTGCCCCTGCGGGGTCAGATCCAGAATGACCTCTTCCTTGTCATAGGCGAGGTTGTCCTCCACCGCGGACACCTCGGGGTAACGCAGGACGGCGGTTTTCAGATCCTCCGAGGCCGCCTTCAGCGTCTGCACATCGGCACCGTAGAACTGCACATCCATCGCATCGCCGCCCGGCCCCGACCGCCAGCTGCGGAAGGAAACGGTCTCTGCCAGTGGATGGCGCACCACGCGCTGCTGTAGCTCCGCGACAAAGGCAAAGCTGGAATAATCGCGTTTATCCGCGTCGATCAGCTCGATCGAGATGCCGCCCAGCAGGTCAGCGTCCTTGGCCTCGACACCTGACAGACCGCGCCCGGCATTGCCGCCGATTTCTGCCATGACGAAGTCCAGCGGGTTTTCGCCATAGCGTTCAGCGTATTCCGCGCCCAGCGCCTCGGTCGCGCGCTGCATCTCGCGCATCATCTCCAGCGTGTCTTCGCGGGTCGCCCCCTCGGCCATGGCGAAATTGCCGGTGATCGAACCGCGCTCCGGCGCATTGAAGAACCGCCATTTGACATCGCCGCCAATGAACAGCGCCAGCTGGCTGGCTAGAATGACCGCCGCGCCTGCCAGCACCACGTAACGCGCGCGCACCACCAGCGCCATCAGCGGGCGGAACAGCACATCCCGGACCCAGCGAAAACCCCGGTTTACCGCCCGGTTGGGCCAGTCGTACCAGTGCCGCTGCTGCGCGTGCGTCAGGGCATGGGCCATGTGGTTCGGCAGGATCAGGAAGCATTCCGCCAATGAGGCCGCCAGCACCATGATGACCGTAAAGGGAATATCCCGGATCAGATCGCCAAAGCGCCCGCCGATGATAACCAGCCCAAAAAAGGCGATGATCGTAGTCAGGGTTGCAGCAAACACCGGCAGAGCCATGCGCCGGGCCGCGTTCTCGGCCGCCTGCATCGGCGTCTCGCCCAGCCGCCGAACCCGGAAATCGGCATGTTCGCCCACCACGATGGCATCATCGACCACGATCCCCAGGGTGATGATCAGACCAAAAAGTGAGACCATGTTGATGGTCAGCCCCGCCGCGTACATCAGCGCCACGGCAGCAAACATCGCTGCCGGAATGCCTGCCGCCACCCAGAAGGCGATGCGCACATTGAGGAACAGGAACAGCAGGATCAACACCAGCCCAAGCCCCATCAGCCCGTTGTCCACAAGAATGTTGAGCCGGTCCGAGATCGCCTCGGCCCGGGTGCGGATCAAACCGGCGGTGACCCCCTGCGGCAGGCTCAGCTGCAATTCGTCGACGACCTTTTCAACCTTGTGCTGGATGCCGATGGCATCGCCCTGATCCGAGCGGTCGACCCGCACCGACATCGCCGGGTGCTCCCCCACGAAATAGGAACGGCTGCGGTCGACACCTTCGACCCGGATCGTTGCCACATCGCCAATGGTCAGCGCCGATCCGTCCGCATTGGTGCGCAGGACGATTCCGGCCAGCTCGTCCGGCGTGCGTTTCTCGCTGCCGGTGCGCACGCGGGTATTCGCGCCGGTGACATCGCCCGCCGGATCGGCATCGACCTCGGCGGCGATGGCGGCAGCTATTTCCGCCATGCTGACATCATAAGTGATCAGCGCAGACGAGGGCACTTCAACGATGGTTTCCGGCGCAGCAACACCGCGGATGGTGGTACGGGTGACCCCGACGTCGAACAAGCGCACGACCAGCTCATCCGCAAAGAGCCCCAATTGCTCGGGGCCGATATCACCGGTGATCACCACGTCGGTCACCCGATCGCGCCAGGCACCGCGTTTGACAGTGGGCTCTTCCGCCTCTTCCGGCAGAGTGGTGACCAGGCTGACCGCTGTCTGCACATCATCCGAGGCGCGTGACATATCCCAGCCCGGTTCGAACTCCAGCGTGATGGTGCCCAGCCCCTCGCGGGAGATGGCGCTGGTTTCCTCGACCCCGTCCACCGCCAGAAGGGCCGGTTCCAGCGCCTGCACGATGGCGCTGTCCACGTCCTCAGGGCCGGCACCATCCCATTGCACCCGGACGGTGACGTTTTCCACGATCACATCGGGAAAAAACTGCGCCCGCATGTTGGGGATCGCCGCCGCGCCCAGCACCAACAGGATCACCAACAGAAGGTTGGCCGCCGTCCGGTGACGGGTGAAGTAGCTTAGCAGGCCGCCAGCGGGCCGGGACAGATCGCGCATGGATCAGCCTCCCTTGCGGGCTTCGATACGGTTGACCAGTTGCGCAGGCACCGCCGTTTCCGATAGCTGCGCCAGCACCCGTTTGCGAGCCTCTTCCGGCATCCGCGCGTTGCCTTCGACAAGGGCGACAAGACGGGCGCGGCGATCCTCGGTCAGCTCTATCAGCTCGGGCCCTGCGGCTTCGGGAACCATCTCAGCCTTGGCGTCGATCCGCAGGGGCCGTACCCGGATACCCGCGCCCAGAAGGGGCGTGCGCCCAGTGACGATCTCGCGCCCTGCCAGGCCTTCGCCCCGGATCAGAACCGCATCGCCCTGCCTGCGCACCAGTTCCACCGGCAGCGCCTCCAGCCGGTCTTCGGCGCCCAGCACCAGCACCTGGCCATCGCTGCCCAGCGCCGAGGCAGGCACCCGCACGACATTCTCCACCGGCGGTTCGGTCACCGAAACGGTCACAAAATCCCCCGGTTTGAACCCTGGCGCCGCATCAAGGCGCGCATAGACCAGACGGCCGGTCTGCCCGTCCCCGGCGGCGCCGCTGACCCGCGACAGCTGCCCGGTGGCCGACAGCGCGGCCCCGGCAGCATCCAGCATCACCCGCACCGGGGCCTCGATCAGGTGCCCGGCATCATCCAGCAGGCGGGCGTATTGCAGGGTCGAAACCCGGAAAGCGACCTCCAGCCGGTCCGCGTCCACGAGTTCGGCGAGTTTTTCATTGGCCGAGACGAGACGCCCTTCGACCAGGCTGACCGCCTGCAAGGTACCACTGAAGGCGGCCGAAATCGTGGTATCTTCCAGATTGCGCTGTGCGGTTTCCAGCGCAATCTCGGCGCGGGCCACCCGCGTCTTGGCCTGATCCACCCGGGCCTCGGCCTGCGAAATCGCCTGCCTGCGGGAAATCACCGCCTGCCGTGCCTGCGCTGCCGCCAGCGCTGCGGTTTCCACCGTTGCCGTGGTACCGACACCTCGTTCCTCAAGATCCAGCTGCCGCTGATAGGCCTTGCCGCGCAATTCCGCCTGATCCTGCGCAGCTTCGAGCTCATCATTGGCCAGGATCAAGGCCCGTCCCGCATCACGCTCTTCGGCGCGGGCATCCATCATGTCGGCCTCGGCCCGGTCCAGTGCCGCCTGCGCATCGGCAGGATCGATCTGCACCAGCAACGCGCCTTGCACGACGCGGCCCCCCTCTTCGAAATTCTCGGACAGGTGAATGACCCGACCGGCCAACGCGGTGCGCAACTCCAGCGTCCGGCGGCTGTCGATGCGGCCAAAGGCGGTCAGCTCTGGCGCGATGGTCTGTACATCGGCCGACACCACCCGCACCGCAAAGATCCGTTCGCGCGCAGGCGGCGTGCGCGGTTCGGCATTGAGCCGCGCCTGCACCGCGCCCATCACCAGCCAGCCCGCGTAGAGCAGCAGACCCAGCATCGCCGCCGTCAGAAACAGACCCGTCAAACTATGCCGCAAAAACCGCATTCATATTCCTTCCGGTGGCAGATGTTGCCGCTTCGATCCCGCAAAACACCCGGGCAGGCGCAATCGCCCACCTGAAAAGATAGCAACTGAACATACCCGTTACGAGGTTACACGCGGCCGCGGATCACTTCCGTCGCAGATGTTCGTCCAAACGGGGCATTATCTCGACGAAATTGCAGGGGCGGTGGCGGAAATCGAGCTGTCTGCCCAGGATTTCGTCCCAGCCGTCCTTGCAGGCGCCCGGGCTGCCCGGCAGCGCGAACAGATACGTGCCCCCGGCAACACCGCCCGTGGCCCGTGACTGCACCGCCGAGGTGCCGATCTTCTGCATCGACACGATGGTGAAGACGGTACCGAAGGCGTCGATTTCCTTTTCATAGACATCGCGGTGCGCCTCGACCGTGACATCGCGGCCCGTAAGGCCGGTGCCGCCGGTGGAAATCACGACGTCCACCTCCGGGTTCGCCACCCAGGCGCGCAATTGATCGGCGATCTCGCTGCGCTCATCCGGCAGGATCTTCCTGTCGGCCAGCACATGCCCTGCCTCGGTCAGCCGATCCACCAGGACCTGCCCGGAGCGGTCCTCCTCCAGAGAGCGACTGTCCGAGACGGTCAGGATGGCAATGCGGACGGGAATGAAATCTTTGCTCTCATCGATACGCGACATGGTCTGCTACGCCTTATGCTTTTTCCAGAATGGCCAGCCTCAGCGCGAGACCGGCAAAAATACCGCCAGAGATCCGCCCCAGCCAGCGCCCCGCCACCGGGTTGGTGATCAGCCGCCGCCCGGCCTGCCCCGCAAAGATCCCGACCAACCCATTGATCACGAAACCGCCCAGCGACAGGACCGCGCCAAAGATCAGGAACTGCAGCAGCACCGGGCCTGCCTCGGGGACCACGAATTGCGGGATAAAGGCGAGGACGAAAAGGATCACCTTGGGGTTGGTGAGATTCACCAGAAATCCGGAACGAAAGGCCCGCGCCGCAGGCACCGCAGGCGCATCGCCGGGGGCTGGACCGCTGCGGAAGGTGGTCCAGGCGAGATAGAGCAGATAGGCCACGCCGACCCAACGGATTACATCGAAAAGTCCCGGAACCGCAGCAACCGCCGCGCCAAGGCCGAGGCCAGCCAGGATCACATGCACGAAACACCCCGCCGTGATCCCGGCGCTGGCCGCGACCGCCGCGCGCCGCCCCGAGCGCAGCCCCTGCCCAAGGCAGAACATCATATCCGCCCCCGGCGTCAGGTTCAGCGCCAGCGCCGCGGGCACAAAGGCAAGAAGCGTCAGCGGATCAATCATTGCTCACCTCGAAAAAACTGGCCGTCGGACCAAGGTTGGCGCAGGCCGTCTGCCCGATCTTCCCGCGCGTGCCCCAGGCCTCGTGCACGTGACCGAACAGGGCCAGATGCGGCTGCAGCCGTTCAATCGCGGCGCGGATCGCTGTGGAGCCGACCGACAGGCCGGTGGAGGTGAGATCGCCCAGCCCCTTGGGCGGCGAATGGGTCACCAGAATGTCGGCCTGCGTGCAGGGCGCGAGCAGGTCCTCGGCTGCGTCTTCGGACAGATCCCAGGACCAGGCGCCAAAGGGTGTTTCCGGCACACCGCCGCCCAACCCCCAGAAGGTAATGCCATCGATTGTGACACCATTTCCATGGAGCACATGGGCATGCCCGGGCGCAGCAGCGCGCAGCTCTTCGGCACTTTCGGCATTGCCGGCGACCATGACCATCGGCGCGGTAATACCTGAAAGCAGCTCCATCGCCTGATCCAGCCCCTGCCGCCCGTTGCAAAAATCACCGGCACCCACCACCAGATCTGCATCGGCGCTGGCCGCCACCAGATCGGCAGCGCGGGCGCGGGCCAAATGCAGGTCGGAAAAGGCAAGAATATTCATGTGTAAAGCCTCGTCAAAGGGCGGTGAGCCGCGCCTTCAGCTCCAGAAGGTCGGCCCAGGCGGCGCGTTTCTGCGCAGGCTGGCGCAAGAGGTAGGCCGGGTGGAACATCGGGATCACCGGCTTGCCCCAGACCTGATCCCACTGACCGCGCAGCCGGGTGATGCCACGTTTGCCCAGCACCGCCTGACAGCTGATATTGCCCATCAGCACCAGCACCTCCGGCTCGGCCAGCTCCACGTGGCGTTTCAGGAAAGGCACCATCATCGCCATTTCCGCAGGCAGCGGATCGCGGTTCTGCGGTGGGCGCCAGGGCAGCACGTTGGTGATATAGACGTTCTTTTCGCGGTCCAGATCGATGGCGCCCAGCATCTTGTCCAGCAATTGCCCGGCACGGCCCACGAAAGGCCGCCCCTCGCGGTCCTCGTCGCGCCCCGGGGCCTCTCCGATGATCATCACGCGGGAACCGGCCTGACCGTCGCAGAACACCAGATTGCGGGCGCCGCGCTTCAGCTCGCAGTGATCGAAGGCTCCCATCGCCTCGCGAAGGGCAGGCAGGGAGGTCGCAGCTGCGGCGGCCTTTTGCGCGACTTCGACCGGGTCCACCTCGGGGAGGCGCTGGATCTGTCCGGGCTGCGGCGTATCAGGCTGCGCGCCGCGCGCGGGTTTGGGCACCTGCTGCTCCAGCTCGTAGCGGTTCACGGGCGTCTCGCACAGGGCTTCGGTTGCGCCCAGTTCGATCTGCCACGCGAGCAAGGCGCGGGCGCTGTGATAATCCAATGCCGATTCCATGGCGCAAAGCTACTCTGCCTCAGCGCCAAGCGGAACCAGAGACTTGCGCATCGGGACAAGAGGTAACACCTTTGAGCCAAACCACCCCGCAGCGGCAGCACGGTGCCTTGCCCGGCAGCGACGCCGCGCCTATAAGGGCGCGCAAACAGCGCGGAGCCTGCCTCATGTCTCATGTTTCCCCACCCCCCACCGGCCCCGGTTTTGCAGCCCGTCATCTGTTGGGGATCGAGCATCTGAAGCCCCATGAGATCACCGAGATCCTGGATCTGGCCGATACCTACGTGGATCTGAACCGCCGCCCGGAAAAACATTCCGACGTGCTGGCGGGGCTGACGCAGATCAACATGTTCTTTGAAAACTCCACCCGCACACAGGCCAGCTTCGAACTGGCCGGCAAACGGCTTGGTGCGGATGTGATGAACATGGCGATGCAGGCGTCCTCGATCAAAAAGGGTGAGACACTGATCGACACAGCGATGACGCTGAATGCGATGCATCCCGATCTGTTGGTGGTGCGCCATCCCCATTCCGGCGCCGTGGACCTTTTGGCGCAAAAGGTAAACTGCGCGGTGCTGAACGCGGGCGACGGGCGGCACGAACACCCGACGCAGGCGCTGCTGGATGCGCTGACCATCCGCCGCGCCAAGGGACGGCTGCATCGCCTCAACATCGCGATCTGCGGCGACATCGCCCACAGCCGCGTGGCGCGCTCAAACCTGATCCTTTTGGGCAAGATGGAAAACCGCATCCGCCTGATCGGGCCGCCAACGCTGGTGCCCGGCCATTTCGCCGAATTCGGCGCCGAGATCTATGATGACATGCGCGAGGGGCTTGAGGGCGTCGATGTCGTCATGATGCTGCGCCTGCAGAAGGAACGCATGGACGGCGGTTTCATCCCCTCCGAACGCGAATACTACCACCGCTACGGCCTTGATGCCGAAAAGCTGGCACTGGCCAAACCCGACGCCATCGTCATGCATCCCGGCCCGATGAACCGCGGTGTCGAAATCGACGGCACCATCGCCGATGACATCAACCGCTCGGTCATTCAGGAGCAGGTGGAAATGGGCGTCGCTGTGCGCATGGCCGCAATGGATCTTCTGGCCCGCAACCTGCGCGCCGACCGCGTCGCAGAGGCGGGCTGATCCCGGTGGAGGGTGTCATTCATATCCCTGCGGGCGAACACGGCGTGATCCGCCTGTTCCAGCTCGACATGCGCCCCGAACAGGCCGTCTTTCTGCGCGAGCCAGGCGCACTGGCGCAGGTGCTGGGGATTGATGCGCTGGATATGGAACAGGTCGAGATCTTCCCGGTCAGCGACCTCGAAGAGCTTGGCCTGGCAGGCTACCTGACCGAAGGCATGGGCGTTCCGGAAGAGCAGATCGCCCCGGACCGGGAGCGCCTTGCCGCGCTCGAAGGACATGTCATGGTGATCCGCTCGCGCGCCTTTGGCGGACGCGAGATGCGCCTGACGCCCGCCGAGCAGATCCAGCCCGTCGCCACCTACGGCACGCCCGGCACCAGCTGGAGTGGCGCCCCGATTGAGACCGAAAGCGCCAAACCCTATTCCGCACCGAAGCTGGCCCCGCGCAAAGCGCGCGCCGAGGCCCGCCGCATCGGCGCCACGCTTTTTGCGGTGGTGATGGGGTTGGTCGGGCTCGTACTTTATCTGCTGGTGCGCTGACATGGAGCAGGACACCGGCGAGATCAACTTCACCCCCGACCGCAGCGCCTATATCCGCGCCCACGCCTGGATGGCGGCCTTTGCCATGGCGGCGGGCATGGGGCTCCTCTGGGCAGCAGGCAATCCGCATATCTGGACCGGCGCCATCGGCGGGCTTGCTGCCATCGCCCTGCGCGGCTGGTATCTGGCGAGCGAGGAAATGGCCGTCGTCTGGCGCCTCGCCGATGGCGTTCTGACTGGCCCCGGCGAACGCCGCGTGCCGCTGGGTGAGATCGAGACCGCCCGGTCGATGGCCAGCTACGTCCAGATCATCACCAGGGGCGGTGACAAGCACCTTATCAAGTATCAGGCCGATCCGGCCGCCCCCCTCTCAGCCATCGAAAGAGCCCGCGCATGACCACTCTGTTCATCAATGCCCGACTGATCGACCCCGAGGCCGGAACGGATGCGCCGGGCGCTGTGCTTGTCGCGGACGGTCAGATTACCGAAATCCTGCCCGAGGGTACGCAGGTAGAGCACCTGTTTCGCGCGCGAAACATTGACCCGACAGAGGCCGAAGTGGTCGATTGCGGTGGTAAATGCCTCGCCCCCGGTATCGTCGATATTGGCGTGAAGGTGTGCGAGCCGGGTGAGCGGCACAAGGAAAGCTACAAGACCGCCGGCCTTGCGGCGGCGGCGGGGGGTGTCACCACCATGATCACCCGCCCGGACACCAATCCCGCAATCGACAGCCCCGAAACGCTAGAGTTCGTCACCCGCCGCGCCCAAGCCGACACGCCGGTCAACGTGCTGCCCATGGCCGCCCTGACCAAGGGGCGCGAAGGGCGCGAAATGACCGAGATCGGTTTCCTGCAGGATGCGGGCGCCGTCGCCTTTTCCGACTGCGATCACGTGGTGGCCAATACCAAGGTGTTTTCCCGCGCGCTGGCCTATGCCAAGAGCTGCGGCGCCTTGGTGATTGCGCATCCGCAGGAGCCAGTTCTGAGCGCAGGCGCCGCCGCCAGCAGCAGCAAATTCGCCACCCTACGCGGCCTGCCTGCGGTCTCTCCCATGGCGGAGCGCATGGGGCTGGACCGGGATATCGCACTCTTGGAGATGGCCGGCGCGCGCTATCACGCCGACCAGATCACCACCGCCCGCGCCCTGCCCGCATTGGAGCGTGCCAAGGCCAATGGGCTGGACATCACGGCTGGCACCTCGATCCACCACCTGACCCTGAATGAGCTCGACGTGGCCGACTACCGCACCTTCTTCAAGGTGAAACCGCCGCTGCGCGCGGAAGAAGACCGGCTGGCGGTGATCGAAGCGGTGCGCAGCGGGCTGATCGACACGATTTCCTCGATGCACACGCCGCAGGATGAGGAAAGCAAACGCCTGCCGTTTGAAGAAGCCGCTGCCGGCGCCGTCGCACTGGAAACCCTGCTGCCCGCAGCCCTGCGCCTGTATCATGCCGAGCAACTGGATCTGCCGACCCTGTTCCGGGCGATGTCCCTGAACCCGGCAAAACGGCTAGGTCTGGCTTGCGGACGCCTCACTGCCGGGGCACCTGCGGACCTGATCCTGTTCGATGCGGATGTGCCTTTTGTGCTGGACCGCTTTACGTTGAGATCGAAATCGCAGAATACCCCCTTTGACGGCCAGCGGATGCAGGGCAGAGTGCTGGCAACCTATGTGGCCGGCGCGCCCGTTTTCCGGAGAGACTGATGCCTGCATTCGACACCCCGTTCCTGATGATGCTGCTCTGGGCCCTTGTGGGTTACGGGCTGGGGTCAATTCCCTTTGGTCTGGTGCTGACACGGCTGATGGGCCTTGGCAACCTGCGGGACATCGGATCGGGCAATATCGGCACCACCAATGTGCTGCGCACCGGATCGAAACTGGCGGCCTTGCTGACGCTGCTCCTGGATGGCGGCAAGGGCGCGGTCGCAGTCATTCTGGCGCGGATGCTGGCTGGAGAGGACGCGGCGCAACTGGCCGGTCTTGCGGCCTTCCTCGGTCATTGTTTCCCGGTCTGGCTGGGCTTCAAGGGTGGCAAGGGCGTTGCGACCTTCCTGGGTCTGATGCTGTCCCTGGCCTGGCCGGTGGGCGTTGCCGCCTGCCTGACCTGGCTTGCGGGCGCTGCGATCACCCGCATGTCATCTGCTTCGGCGCTATTGTCGGCGCTGGCTGCCCCGGTTTGGGCGCTGCTGCTGGGTGTGCCGCAGATCGTGGCGCTGACCATTGCCCTGACCGTGATCGTCTTCTGGCGCCATTCTGAAAATATCACCCGCCTGCGCGCCGGAACCGAACCGAAGATCGGCCAGAAATAACTCCGGCGCACACGGCCTATGTGGCCAGCGGCAGCGGCGCCCCAACGCGGTTGCGACCTTGACGCTTGGCCAGATAAAGCGCCTCATCTGCGCGCCGCAGCACCTCCTCCACCGGGTTGCGGCCATCGGCATAGCCAAGCCCGATGGAAATCGTGCAGTTCAGCTCTTTGTCCAGCACCTTGACGGTCTGCCGCTCCACCGCCTGCCGGATGTCCTCGGCGCGCTGCATGGCATCATCAAGATCCTTTTGCGGCAGGCAGACCACGAATTCCTCGCCGCCATAGCGCGCCGCCAGCCCGTCCTGCTTCACGTGTTCTTCAATCACCGCGGCGACGCGGCGGATCACCTCATCCCCTACAAGGTGGCCATAGGTATCGTTCACCTGCTTGAACAGGTCGATATCCAGCATCAGGAAACTGCCCCGTAGATCCCCCTGCATCTCATGCATCTGCCGCATGAAATGACTGCGGCTGAGCAGGTTGGTCATCTGGTCATGGGCCAAAAGATGCTCCAGCTGTTTGTTAAGCTGGTGGATTTCAAGCGAGCGGTTGGCCGACATCAGGCAGGCAGGCGGCGCGATCAGCAGCGGCCCCAGAATCGAAGCCCGAAGCATATCGGTCGACAGCCCATCCCCCAGCAACAGCCATGTCAGCAGAACCGAAAGGCAAACGGCCATGCCGGTAATGCCCACGACATATTTCCATTTGTCGGCCTCGGAGCGAATTTTAAACATGATGACTCTTGATCGGATGTGCGGTCTGGTTCCTAGCATGCAATGGTTAAAGCTCCCTGCCGCGCAAAAGCAGTTTTAACCATTCTTTTGCGTCAGACCCTGTTCATCCGGTCAGGCTCCCTGTCCTTTGTTCGCAATGCGCCGGTGCGGCGCAACATTCGACACTGCGACCGCAGGCGCCGTACCCCCATCACAGAAAACACGCAGCCTTGTGATGTGCAGTTCTGAACACCCAAAAGTGCCACCAAGCGCAGTCACTATGAGTTGTTTTGAACGTGAACGCCTCTGCCTCCACATGGGTGCTGTGACAGCCGCAAAGGGTTGCACGCAGACTATCGACCCAAGGGCCGACACATGGTGCATTTCGCCATCGGCCCGCATTCCAAAGGATGGAACCATGAACAAATTCAAGACTATTGTGAGCGGTGTCGCGCTGTCCGTTGCACTGGCGACTTCGGCGATGGCAGCAGGCGTGGAACTGAACGCGTCCTCGACCGGCCTGGCCCTGCAAGGCTACGACCCGGTTGCATATTTCACCGTTGGTGAGCCGACCCCCGGCAACTGGAAAATCACCGCGCTGCACAACGACGCTCTGTATCGCTTTGCTTCCGAAGAAAACAAAGTTGCATTTGAAAAGAACCCTGAAGCCTACCTGCCCGAGTACGGCGGATACTGCGCATTCGGCGCGGCCATGGGCTTCAAATTCGACGGCGACCCGACCCTGTGGAAAATCGTTGACGACAAACTGTACCTGAACCTGGCAACCGACATCCAGGAGCGCTGGGAAGGTGACGTCGCAGGCTTCATCGAAAAAGCCGACGCAAATTGGGGCGACATCGAGCACAAAGATCCGGTTGAGCTGCAGAACCAGTAAGGTTCCCACGCCTTAGCAAAAGCGACCTCACTCACGGACGCTTTACCCGGCGACAGGATTCCCCTGCCGCCGGTTTTTTCTTGACTCGACTCGCAATCCAGTTATTTCTGTAATTACAGAAATTTCAGGATCACTCGAATGAACCTCACCCCGGCCATGCAGAACTTCATCCTCCACTGGGGCGAAATGGGCTCCAAATGGGGCGTGAACCGGTCTGTTGCGCAGATCCACGCGCTCTTGCATATCTCGCCCGATGCGCTGACCGCCGAGGAAATTTGCGACACGCTGAACCTTGCCCGCTCCAACGTATCCAACGGGCTAAAGGAACTACAGTCACAAGGGCTGGTCAAAGCCTCCCGCCAGCTGGGCGACCGACGCGATCATTTCACCTCGATCCGCGACATGTTCGATCTGGTGGATGCCGTGATCGCCGCCCGCCGTGAACGCGAGTTCGCCCCTACCTTACGCGCCCTCGAAGAGGTCATGGCCGAGGCCGAAGAGGACAACACCCCCAAGGTCATCAAGGCGCGCATGGGCGAGACCCTGCGCGTGATGCAGATGTTTGATGACTGGTACATGGACTTTTCCCGCCTGCCCCGCGCGGTGCATCTGGCGGTGCTGAAGATGGGATCGAAACTGGTGCGCTTCCTGCCCGGCGGTAAATCCGACTAGGGTCTGTGGACATTCAGGATTCCCAAGCTGGCTGAAATCTGATTCAAGCTTCCAAAATGGAGGTTTGAATGAACGAAGAGCGGTTTGTGTTGACAGATGAGGTCTGGGTCCGCCTTGCGCC
>NZ_JBDOQR010000067.1:0-24094 GCF_039839315.1 Phaeobacter sp. CAU 1743
GACCTCGCAGCCTAAAACACCGACCCTTCACATGCCCGGAGCGCGCCGCCAGGGAATTTCCACAGCATTCGCGACACGACCTTCATCCTTTGAGAGTTTTACTCTCCGGTAAACCCGGGGCGGTTCACCATTCTGCCATCAACCACTATGAATATTGGGTATATCGAGCGACAGGAGCTCAACCAGCCGTCCAAAGTCGACATTGCAAGAGAGTGCGTTCGGCATATCCCGAACGACTGCTCATTGTTTTTGAACATTGGGACGACCACGGAAGCGGTAGCCGCTGAACTGCGTCGGCATACCGGGCTACTTGTCGTCACGAACAACCTCAACATCGCGAACAAGCTCGCTCACGAATCAAGTCTTGAGGTTGTTGTAACTGGCGGTGACTTGCGTAGGGCGGATGGCGGGTTGGTCGGTGCCGTTGCGAGGGAAACAGTTTCGAGGTTTCGCTTTGACTTCGCGATTATCGGGTGTTCAGCCCTTCATCCAGGAGGAGACATCCTAGACTTTGACACCCGCGAGGTTGGTGTCAGTCAGGCGATCATCAGTCGTAGCGATAAGGTGTTCCTCGCCGCAGACAGCTCGAAATTTGACCGAAAAGCACCGATCAAAATCGCTGGTTTGCCTGAGATAGATGTATTCGTGACAGACAAAGAGCCCCCCGGTGAATTTTCCGAAGCATGTAAGAGCAACGATACTCAAGTTGTCGTGGCCAAGAATCGCTGAATTTCAAACAATTTCTCCGCTCACAAAACAATAAGCTAAGCCATCCAGTCACTAGGATGTGACGGGTACAACAGTCTTGAGCAAAACTGCAATGGTTTGCGATGACATCGAAACTATCGTTGGGCGATTCTTTCGGAGACCTTGCCAGGTTTCACTAATGGATCACATCGATACATAGTTCTAACTTGCAGCGCGGCACCAACTCGCGCGTGTTCCAATCATAGAGCCACCCAACCTGCTGCCCGGTCTCGCGATCAAAGATTCGTTTGATCGCTCGAGCGTGTTACCCTCTGGTTTTGAAATTTGTGTGGAGCGTGGTTCGGCTTTTGGTCCTAATCGGCGATTTCAAGATGACGACCGCGTCGCCTGAATTGCTGGGAGAGTGGACGATCGTCCGCATGATTTTTCCCTATCCTAACTACCAGCTCGAACGAACTTCGTTGCCTGTAGCAACCACGACCGGCAACAGTCCGCTTCTACTTCCAGTTGAACTACTTTGCGCAGAGATGCACAAAAATACACATTAAAAAGAAAGAAAAGCGGTATCCGTCCGGTCTGACTGCTCTGCCGCGGTTTAGCGTGAGCTGCTAATGCCCATTATCGCTAATGGGCATTATGGGGCGGCTGATGGGCACGAAGAAGGGCGGCAAGCGACGGTTCTGGTCTGACGATGAGAAGCGCTCGATCTGCTTGCAGACGCGCGCGCCGGGCGTATCGGTGGCGCAGGTTGCGCGGCGCTACGCGATGAATGCGAACCTGATCCACACTTGGCTTCGTGATCCTCGGTTTGCGCCGTCGGGCGAACCGGACGTGAGCGCGATCGTGGATGACGTGATCTTCCTTCCCGTCGAACTCGAAAGCGCGGCGATCGACACTGGCACGCCCCCGCCATCACACCAACCTGCGCTCGCGGCGCCGCTGACGGCACAGCGCATTGATATCGCCCTGTCGGACGGACGGCGCATCCTGGTCGAGGGGACCACGGCGTTGGCGACAGTCGTGGCGATGGTTGAAGGGCTTTCCTCATGATCCCGGTGCCGAGCAATGCGCGGATCTGGCTTGCGGCGGGCGTGACGGATATGCGGCGGGGCTTCAACACGCTGGCGGCGCAAACCGAGAAGGTCCTGGAACTGGATCCTTACTCCGGGCATCTGTTCGTCTTCCGCGGTCGGCGCGGCGATCTCTTGAAGATCATCTGGTGGGATGCGCAAGGCGCCTGCCTGTTCACCAAGCGCCTTGAGCGGGGCCGATTTGTCTGGCCGGCCGCCAAGGATGGCAAGGTGAACCTGAGCCCGTCTCAACTGGCGATGCTGCTGGAAGGGATCGACTGGCGCGCGCCCGTGAAGACATGGACGCCGCTCACGGCGGGGTAGCTGTTTGCCCAATAAAACATGGGCTTTCATGCTGTTTTTGGTTCCAGATGATCGGGCGTGCCGGTATACTCTCGGGCATGTCGGAGACCTTCAAAACCCTGCCCGATGACCCTGCTGAGTTGCGGGCCGTCAGCGAGTTGATGGTCCAGCACATCCAGTCTCTGACCTACCAAAACGAGAAGCTGAAGGCCGAGTTGGACGGACATCGCAAGGCCCGCTTTGGCTCCAAATCCGAGACCTCCGAACAGCTGGCGCTGGACCTACAAGAGGACACCGAGATCGAAGCCGCTGCCCAAGAGCAGGCCGAGGACGATGCCGTCGACGAAGGGGCTGCATCTGAAGAGGAACAGACACAGCGCAAGCGGACCCACAACCGTGCGCCGCTGCCCAAGCACCTCAAGCGCGAGCAGACTGTCCTGTCGTCCGGCGAGACCTGCGGCGATTGCGGCGGCAAGCTGCGTCAGCTTGGCGAAGATGTGACCGAAGAGCTGGATTACGTCCCTGGCCACTTCGTGGTGCGCCAAATCGTGCGCCCGCGCATGGCGTGCAACGGCTGCGAAGCCTTCGTGCAGGCAGACCTGCCCTCGCGGCCCATCACCCGTGGGCGCGGCGGCCCGGGCCTTCTGGCCCATGTCCTGGTCAGCAAATATTGCGATCACCTTCCGCTTTATCGCCAATCCGAGATCTACGCCCGCGAGAAGGTCGACCTGCATCGCTCCACACTGACGGATTGGGTGGGGCGCTCCACCAGCTTGCTGACCCCGCTCGCCGATCACATCGGCGCACTGGTCCGGGCCGGGCCCGCGCTCTTTGCCGACGACACGCCCCTCAAGCTGCAAACCAAGGGTAAAACCGGCAAGACCCAGACCGCCCGGCTCTGGTGCTATGTCCGCGATGAGCGGCCATGGGCCGGTGAGACCCCGCCTTGCGCCTGGTACCAGTTCAGCGCCGATCGCAAAGGCGAGCACCCTGTCAGCCATCTGACCGGATATGAGGGCTGCGTCCACGCGGACGGCTTTGCAGGCTTCAACGGTCTGTTCGGCCCGGATGGCGCACGCGAGCAGGCCTGTATGGCCCATGTCCGGCGCAAGTTCGTTGAGGTCTATGAACGCGAGGGGTCCACCATCGCCGGGGAGGCCATCAAGCAAATCGCCAAGCTTTATGCCGTCGAGAAGACCATTCGGGGCAAACCCGCTGAGGAACGGGCGGTCGTGCGCGAGGAGAAGGCCAAACCGATCTTTGAGGCGCTTGAGGCGTGGCTGGCCGAGCAGCTTCCGAAGATCTCCGGCAAATCCAAGCTTGCGGAGGCCATCAGATATGCCCTGGGCCGCACGCCCAAAGCGCGCGCCTACCTCACTGACGGCCACCTCGAGCCCGACAACAACATCTGTGAAAACAAGATCCGTCCCGTGGCGGTCGGACGCAAAAACTACCTGTTCGTCGGATCACAGGGCGGCGGCAAAGCAGCAGCCGTGGCCTACACCCTGATCGAAACCGCCCGCATGAATGGCGTCAATCCGGAAGCTTGGCTCACTTGGGTCCTCGAGCGCCTACAGGACCATAAAACTACCCGCATCGATGATCTCATGCCCTGGAACTTCAAGCCACAGTAACGCAACCGCGGTCAGACCGGACGCATACGAAAAGCGCGGAATTGCGCAAATGGAGTCTGTAAGCGTTTGATTAGAAACGGTCGATTGATGACTTGTTCCGGATTTGTAAAGAGCCAGAGAAAGGGAAGCCCGGGTGCCGGGCTTGAAAGGATAGAGAAAGCCTCATCCGGGCCCGGCTTCTAAGGATCCGAATCATGGCTAAGACCACAACCCGAACCAAACCCACCACCGTTAAGAAGTCCGAAGCTGCCGGATCGGCCGCGCCTGAAGGCGCTGCCGACATCCGGATGATCCCGCTCAACCAACTTGAGCCGAGCCCGCTTAACGTCCGCAAGGTTGCGGCAAGCGCCAGCGATGACGCAGAACTTTTTGCCAGCATCCGCGAGACCGGCATCAAGCAGAACCTGGTGGTTCATGCGCTGTCAGATACGCGTTTCGCCGTCGATGCCGGCGGTCGTCGCCTCAAGGCGTTGAAGCAGCTTGCCGAGGACGGTGTCATCCCCGCTGATCACCCGGTGCCTTGTCTCATCGAAGATGAGCGCAATGCCATCCTCACCTCCACCACCGAAAACCTCCAGCGCGCGGCGATGCATCCGGCCGACCAGTTCGAGGCTTTTGAGGCGATGATCGCCGAGGGTCGCAGTGAAGATGAAATCGCGCTGAAGTTTGGCGTCTCGGTCGACTTGGTGCGCCGTCGGCTCAAACTCGCCCGTGTCGCGCCCGAGATCATCGAGCAGTTCCGTGCTGGCGACCTGACCCTCGAATGCGTGATGGCCTTCACCCTGACCGACGATCATGATCGCCAGTTGGCGGTCTGGAACGCAGTGAAGGGCGGCTATCACATCCATCCGCAAAGCATCAAACGCCAGCTGACCGAGACGGCGCATTCGGCGAACTCGGCGCTCGGGCGCTTTGTCGGCATCGAGGCCTATGAGGCGGCGGGCGGGGTTCTGCTGCGCGACCTCTTTGACGATCGCGCCAGCGCCCATATGGAAAACCCCGAGCTCCTAGAGCGCCTCGCTATCGAGAAGCTGCAGGCTGCGGCCAAACCCTTCGAGGCGGCGTGGAAATGGGTCGAGGTGCATCTTTCGGTGGATTACGGCGCGTTTCGCAGTTTCGGGCGGGTCTATCCGCAGGATGTCGATCCCGATCCGGAATTGCTCGCCGAAGAGACCCTTTCCGACTGACGGGTTGCCTACAGCCGATACCGGATCGGCTGGCTCGTCCCGGAGACATCTCATGACCACCGCACTCGATCTCGATCCCTTTCGGGAAGCCGCAATGATCGCCGCGCAGAATGATGCGTTTCGCCGCTCCATCCTCGGCAATCCTCCCGTTGCCGATGCCCCGCAGGGCCAGTTCGTGATGACCCGCGGCGTCGCGGCGCTTGGGCCCGACGCCCAACTGGAGCTCACTCGCCATGTAGCCGCGTTTGACGCCTTCAATGCCGACAGCGACCCGCAGGGATGGCACGAAATGGGGGGCATCGAATTCGATGGCACGACGGTCTGGTTCAAGATCGACCTATATGACGTCGACTACACATATGGTTCGCCCGAAGCGGCCACGCCGCACGCCTTCCTCAACATGATTGAACATCTCGCCGGTCTGGCGCCGTCGCACACGCGGCGTTCCGAAGACAGCGTGCGCTTGCAACAATTCTCGACCCCTCTTCCGCTCGCGGCCATTGTTGCGCAGGCGGCGGGGTTTCGCGGTGACGACCTGGTTCTGGAACCCTCCGCAGGCACCGGCATGCTGGCGATCTTCGCCCGTATCGCAGGTGCGCGTTTGTCGCTGAATGAACTTGCCGAAACCCGCCGCAATTTGCTGCAACAACTCTTTCCGGAGGCAGTCGTCTCGGATCACGATGCCGCGTCGATCGACGACCGTCTCGATAGGTCGATCACGCCCTCGGTCATCGTGATGAACCCGCCGTTTTCGGCTGCGAACCATGTCGAAGGTCAGTTCCGGCAGGCGACCAGCCAACATGTTCTGTCTTCCCTTGCTCGCCTCGCGCCCGGTGGGCGTCTCCTTGTCATCACCGGCGAGAGTTTCCGTCCCTCCACCAAGTGCTTCCAGTCGACGTTCCAGCGGATAGGCCAGAGCTCAGAGGTGGTGTTTTCCGCCGCCATCGACGGCAAGGTCTTTTCGCGGCATGGCACTTCGATCGACACCCGGTTGACGGTGATCGACAAGCGCGCGATGGGCGAAGGCGAGACCGCACCTGTCAACATCGATGGCGCCTATCATCCGACCTGCGCGACCACGGCCGCTCTTCTCTCCGCCGTGCTGACCCATTGTCCCGAGCGCCGCAGCCCCCCGCCCTGCCCTACCAGTTCGGCCTTGTCGGTGCCGACCCGCCCGACCCGCACCAACCTCCATGCCCTGCGCAACGCCGCCCGCCAGGAAACCCGTGCCCTCGCCGAGGAACGCGCGCGACATCCGTTTGACGACATCGAGATGGCCCCGCTCGACTATCTGCCGAAAGCCTGGAGTGAACCGGACGGCGTATTGCAGGATACGGTCTACGAGGCCTATGACCTTCAGGCGATCAACCTTGAGAGTCCCTACGCACGCGCTGCGCTGCGGCAGTTCTTCTACAAGCTGCGTGCGGGCAAGATCGAGGCCTGCTCTTACGCCAAATTCCAGGAGATGACCGGGCTGACGCTCGATGAGGCGGACGGCACGATGAAAGAGAATCTGCCGCCGATCCGGCAGTTCCTGAACCGCTGCCTTGCGCTGAGGATCGACATGCAGGACGCAATTTTCGAGGCCTTTGGTGGGTTTCTTTCGGCGATCATCGAGGACGCGCGTCAGGCAGGCACGCTCGATGTCGGGCTAGAGACCCTGCGCGCAGAGAAGTTCGTCATCACCGACCGCAGGGTCATCTTCGAGCACGAGGCGACGGGGGCGACGGCGACTGCGCTGACGGTGGAACGCACGGATCGCAACGATCCGCTGACCCTGCCCCGCGTCAAAGCAATCTGCGCCGATATGAAGGGTGCGACGCTCTGTTGGAACAAGACCTCCAAGCGTGCGGCGCTGATGGTGAAGGCGCCGGCCTTCATGGACGAGGATGGCGTGCCGATCCTGCGGGTGAAGCTTCTGCGACCCATGGCCACCGAGATCCTCGCCCTTTCCGAGTTCTCGAGATCGCATTGGGAGGAGATCGATGACGCGATGTGCGAGCATCTCTGGCAGGCCGAGGTCGACGCGGTGCCGAAGTTTACCACATCGAAGATCACGTTGATCTGTGGGCTTCTCCTGCCGATCTGGGACAGGCTCCCTTCGGACAACAGCCGGGCCTATCTCTCGGCCAAGCGCCGCAAGGAGACCGAGGTACACTGCCCCGAAGGCACGCGGATCGCTTTCTCGGGTGGAGACTATCAGGCTTACGATCTGATCTGGTCCGTCCTCGATGCCACCCATGCGAAATACCCCGACATGGTGCTCTTGCACGGCGGCACGCCCAAAGGCGCAGAGATGATCGCGGCTCGCTGGGCAGATACCCGTGGTGTCACTCAGGTGGTCTTCAAGCCCGACTGGAAGAGCCACGGCAAGGCCGCCCCTTTCAAGCGCAACGACAAGATGCTCGAAACCATGCCTCAGGGTCTGATCGCCACCCCCGGTTCGGGCATCACCGAGAACATTGTCGACAAGGCCCGCAAGCTCGGGATCCGCATCAAGAGGATCGGGGCTTAGGCCCCGGTTCACGCCCCGCGCAAAAGGTCCTGCACGACAGAAGGCTTCTTTGCGATCAGGGCCAACAGAACCTGGGCCGGGCCTGTCGGTTGCCGACGCCCGTGTTCCCAGTTCAGCAGCGTACCTTTCGCGACGCCAATGCTCTTGGCGAACTCAGCCTGGGACAGGCCAGTCCGTTGCCGAACTTGGGCGACATCGACTTCAGCAACGGAAACTTCATGCACCTTCGCGTTTGCTAAGTCGCCATTCGCGAAGGCAAGCGCCTCTTCCAGGCCCTTGGATACGGATTCAAATGCACTCATGTTGCGTCTCCATATTTCGCGACAAGCGCCTTGCTCATCTCTACCGCAGCAGCCTGTTCGGTCTTCGACAGGTTGGCTTTCTCATTCTTGGCGAAGACCGTGATCAGAAAGATCGGCATATGGGTCCCGCCAAAGACATACACCGTCCTGAAGCCGCCACTCTTGCCGCTCCTCTCTCTCGGGATGCGGACTTTGCGTAACCCGCCACCAAGAGAAATGCCCGCTTCCGGATTGGCGGCAATGAAGTTGATCGCCGCCTCACGTTCCTGGTCCGACATGATTGCCTTGGCGCGCCTTTGGAATTCGGGCAGTTCGACCACTGTTTGCAATCGCGTCATGTGAAGTTCCATATAGGTTTCGGCGGCGTATGTGTCAATGACGTATAGCATGCACACTGGAAGGGCAAGTCAGCGACGGTTGCAAGAGTCGGGCAGTATGCCCTTTCAGTTGGTTGCGGCGACCAATGGCCAAGTGTCCTGTCGTATGTATTGACCGAACCGACCAGCCGGGCAGTCATATCGGGCGATTGGATGGTTGCGGTGTCACGTGACGACCCGGCCTTTCGTTCCACGCTCTGACCGCCTCGAGTACTCATCTGCATCCTGGGCGCTTCAGCGAAGACAATGGGCGCGGTAGTGATCCTGTGGATGCGACTTTGACGTCTGGGTTTTGTCTTTATCAGCGATCAGTTTAGAAGGGAGCCAAGATCCCTGGCATCTCCCTCGTCTGTTCACTCACCTTCCTTCGAGGCCACCGCACTTCTCCCGATGTCTGAGTTGCATGACATGCTGGTCGCAGCTGTCGTCCCGCCCACAAGGGTTGTCACCGATCTTTTTCCCCTGACCCTGTGGGTCATTCCTCGCGAGGCAAAAAGACCGGCGCCTGCCCCTCTCCGCTACGCTTCGCCTTCGGTGTGGCCGGGCCTTGGCCAGCTGCAAAGTGACCATCATTGCAACGCAAACAGGGAGAAGAGCAATGACCACGAACTGCATCAAATTCACCAGCACCGACATCGAAACCGCCAAGGGCACAGGCTCCATCTCGACCCTGACTTTTGATCTCGACATCACGGTCGAACCCGTCGCGAGCACGATCCCGATGGCCCCCACGCACCGCGTCCTCGGCCGCTCTCCGCGCGGCAAGCTGGTCGAGTGCGGCGGCATCTGGAAGAAGCAGAACAAGGAGACCGGCGCCGACTACTACACGCTGACCATCCGCGATCACGGCTTCAACGCCAACCTCGGCAAGGCCGCGAACCAGGACGATCCGTCCCTACAGGCCGTCATCCCCTGGGGTCTGAAAGACGTCGCGTGACGGCTAGGGCCGGTCGGCTCCCTGCCGATCGGCCCATCAAAACTCCAATCTTGAACGCGTTCAAGATTGGAGTTTTGGGGTCGTGGAACTTCAAAATAAGCGCCTGAAACCCATAGGCGCGTGGTATCTTTATCTTTCTTCCAAAACCGTGCTACCATCGAAGCAGAATCGAGTCGAACTCGGACCCAACCGAAGTCAGGACTTAGGAATGAGCGGTAGTCTAGAACAGTTTTTGACGGACCTGTCACGTGGGCTTGAGCGCACGATGGTGGCAGTGAACAAGGAACTCACCTTGCGTCAGCGCATAAAGCGCACGTGGTCCATGCGCCAGTGCGCAAGGTTTCTGAACGTGAGTATTCAGTATCTCACCAAGTTCGCCAATTCGAGCGACGACTTTCCTGCGGGCGAATATGTTGGAAGAGAGCGCGTTTTCACGCTTTCCGAGTTGATGCACATGCGGGCCCTTCTGGCGGCCTCGGCAAAGCGGCCGTACGATTACCTGGCCTGGCGGAAGCCTGATGCACCTTTGCCCGTCATCTCATTTGCAAGCCAGAAAGGCGGCACTGCCAAAAGCCTGAGCGCCGCGCATTTCGCCCAGTATCTCAGTTTGCACTACGGCATGCGTGTTGGTGTCATGGATGCCGACCCGCAAAGTACAATAACGCTCTACTTCGTCGGGGGAGAGGGTCTTCCCCAGATGCCCGACGAGAACACCGCCTCCATGGTGGACTTTGCCGGCCTCTTCCAGTCTGAAGATGCGCCATACACCGATCACGATGCGCAGACGCTCGACAGTTTCTTTCTCAAGACCTCGTGGCCGGGGCTGCGTCTGCTGCCGGCACATGGCGAAACGTCTGAGGGTGAGATTCAGATTGCGCGCCTTGTGCGCGAGGCCCCCTCCGGAAAGAGCTTCTATCGCTACCTGCGCGATGCCATTGATCGGTGGAAGGCGGGGCACCCACCAAAGACGCTGCCCAACGAATTGGTAGTCGAGGGCAAGGTCGATCAGCAGCGGCTGGATGCTGCGCTGACCGAGACCCTCGATGTCATCATAATCGACTATCAACCCGCGTTGACACTTTTCCAGCTGAATAACGTGATTGCGTCGACTTCTCTGGTCATCCCGCAAACCATGAAGGGGTTCGACATCGCAACGCTGTCGACCTTTGTGACCGGCCTGCTGGGGATGCTTCAGCACATTCTGGCCCATGAAAGGATCGAGATCGGAACCGGTGCGAACATGCTGTTGCCGACAATCGTCCAACGGTCCAATGCGCAGGACCTTAACCACATCGGAAACCTGCTAGAACATTGCCCCACGGAAATTCTGCCGGTGTTTTATCTGCGTTCCGACGCGATCTCAAATGCGTCAGACGTCTATCAGTCCGTATACGAGTATGAGCCGGACACGCCGGGAAAGCGCAAGGGGATCAACCGGTTCATCATGAATGCCGATGCCGTGAATGACGCCATAGTATCGCGGCTCTGGCCAGGACTCGAACGCGGCTACGCTGATGCATGGATGGACGAATTCTACGAAGATGACGGCGAGGGCGAAGCATGAAACGCAGTATTCCTAGGTCGTTGGTCAGCAAGGCTACCAACCCTGACGCATCCAAGGAGCGCACGCCCGGTTCCGAAGGCCGGGCAGAACCGGGTGATGCTGTTTCCACTCCTTTCAAGGGGGCCGGCAGCGCTTGGAAATCAGGGGCGCTTGCGCAGTCGCAAGCCGCCGTGGAGCGAAGCAGAGCCGAGCTTTGTTCGGATATCCTTAACGGCCGCCACGAGATAAGCCTGTCGCCAGACCAGATCTCAGATCCGATGGGGACCGACCGCCGTCAAGACTGGATGTCTCAGGAAGCATTCAGGTCCCTGGTAAGCAGCATTGCCTCGAACGGGCAGGACACACCCATTCTGGTGTGGCCCGAGGATCCGGACTGGCAGCCGGATCCGTTGGAGCCGTCGAACGTCACTGGCGTTCCATTTGTGATGCTTACAGGACGCCGCCGACTGGCTGCTGCGTCGGAGCTGGGTTTACCCCTTCGTGCAATCCTAGCTTCGCCGGACGCGCGAAACGCCGAGAACAGCAAGTTTGAGATGTTGTTTCTGCGGTTCCGCGAGAATGAGGAGCGCGAGAATCTTAGCCCATTTGAGCGGTTGGTTTCGATTGGTGAAATGTATGAAACGCTGGCTTCTGGCGAAGACAAGCTGACAGCTGTGGCTTTCGCAAAGAAAATTGGCGTGCATGAGAGCCTAGTCTCGCGAGCAAGGTCTGTCTTCGCTGCGCAAGATCAAATCTTGAACGCGTTCAAGAATGTCTACGACATGAGCTTTCGCGACTTGCAAGGAGCCTTGGCGAGCTTGGAGAGGGTGAACACCTCCAAGCCAAAACCGAAGGCAAAGCCCAGTAAGCTCACGGTCAAACGCAAGGTGGGCAAACGAAATCTTTCGGCGACTTCAGTCGATGGGAACTTATCCATCAAGGTTGCAGGTGTGCCGATTGACCAAGAGCGTCTCGAGAAGCTCGGAGACTTAGTCGCCGACTACTTGAGCGCCGAAGGTTCGGGGAAGGATTCCGACTGACGACAATGCCAGCGGCATACTTTCCGGAACGACGAGGTAAGGAGCAAAAAGGAACGACAATCGAAGCAAAGGCAAAAGAAAAGCCCCCAAGCGGTGTGGCCTGAGAGCTGATCTTAATGGTTTGGTCGCCTTCAAGATAAGTCTCGCAGGATTCACTGTCAACGACGAACGCTCCTGAGCGAACGGCTTTCTTTTGCCTCCACATAACCGGAGGTGAGATACAGGCATGAAACATACAGGTTGGCGCAAGCCGACGCCGGGTCTTGGGGTTGCTGAGCAACTTGCCCAAGCCGGTGAACGGGTAGCAGTACCCAAAACACGGGCCTTCGTGGCACTCAAGCGCGTGGGGGCACATATCGGCTTGAAGGCCGGGGACATGATGCTCCTCGACACGCTCGGGGCGTTCACCCAGGCCCAGGACTGGGATGAGGGGCAGCGTCCGATCGTCTGGGCGTCGAACGCCTATCTGATGGAGCAAACGGGTTTTTCGCGGTCTGCCCTCAAGCGCCACGCGCGACGCCTTGCTGAGATCGGCGTGATCTCCTTCCAGGATAGCCCCAATGGCAAGCGGTGGGGCCGCAGGGACGCAGAGGGGCGGATCGTCGAGGCCTATGGCTTCGATCTGTCGCCGCTTTCAGCCCGTGTTGAGGAGTTCGAGGAGCTCCATGCCGATTTGCAGGCCGAGCGCGAACTCTGCCAGCGCCTGAAGCGCCAGATCACTGTGGCGCGCCGGATGATCCGAGCCCGGATCGAGGCAGCTCTCAGCAGCGCGCTGCGTGGGCCCTGGAGCCAATTCACGGGGCTTTTCGAGGAGCTTCTCGACCGGCTACCGCGCCGACACGAAGCGTCCGAACAGCTGGTGCGCTTGCTCACATGGTTCAAGGAACTCCAGGAACGGGTTGAGGCGGCCTATCTCAAAGCGACTGGCGCGGTGAAACCTGTGGAAAACACCGGTAATAACGATATCCAAGTCATGGAGAAGACTCAAAAAATGAACCCCAGGGAGGTCAATTCTGAACCTCATATACTAATTACAAAACAACTTAATCCTGTAATTAGTAATTCCTCTGAAAGAGAGGAAGCGGCGGGTGTGGTGCCCAATGCCCAACCCGAAGAGCGGGTTGATAGAGAGCTGGAAGACTGGGTTGCCGAGGTACGCAAGAAGCGAACAGCGCTCGATCTGCCGACAATCATGCAGGCCTGTCCGGAATTCGCGTCCTGGGCGCGCAATATGGGTGGTTTCCTGAAGGATTGGGGCGATCTACACCGGGTTGCGGGGCAACTTAGGCCAATGATCGGGATCTCGGAGCATGCCTGGAACGTGGCGCAGGACCGATTGGGCACACAGGTGGCCACGGCCGCGTTTGCGCTCGTCTTCGAGAAACACAGCGCTGGTGAAGTTGCTTCGCCGGGCGGATATCTGCGCGGCATGGTCGAGAAAGCTGGGGCAGGGGAGCTGCATCTGGAGCGGAGCTTCTATGGTAGGCTCAGCGAGCAGGCAGCGTGATGCAGCATTTCCAGTTTTCATTGCCAATGAGGATCGGTTCTTCGCGTTCGAGCCGCAGGCGAGAGGCAGTGAAAACCGATGCTTCCGCAACTGGAAATGCTCTTGGGCAGGGGCTCAGAGACCGGCGGCTTTGGTCAGGTTCACCCGGAACCGGTCGCGGCGGCGCTGGTAGCGGCGGGTCATCTCCGCGGACGCGTGGCCGAGCTGCTTCTGGACGTAGCGTTCGTCAACCTCGGCTGAGCTGGCGAGACCGGCGCGCAGCGAGTGACCGGAAAACAGAGCCAGGCGGTCTTTCTCAGGCAGGTCGGATCGGATCGATCAGACATCAACGCCGTCGACGATGCTGCGTGGGAACAGGCGGTCGCGCGAGAAGCTGTGATCCGTCGGCTTGCAAGCAAGACACCGCCGAACCGAGCAGAATTCCTTAAGGCATGCCGTGATCTTGGTCTCAAGCGTTCTCGCCTCTACGAGTTGATCTCAGCGTACAAGGCGCGCCCGGTCGCCAGCTCATTACTGGCGGCTCAGGTTGGGACACCGACGGGCAGCCGTCGGCTGCCTGACGAGATCGAAGCGGTGATTTCGGGGGCGATCGAGGAGTTCTACAAGTCCTCCAGAAGCCAAGCATCAACGCCCTGCAAAAGGAGGTACGCAGGCGGTGCAGTCAGAGGGGTCTACGTCCCCCGTGCTGGACCACGCTGCGGGACCGTGTGGCGGCGATAGATCCGGCCGAACTCACGGCGGCGCGTGAGGGCGCTAAGGCTTCTCGCCAGCGCCATCACCCAGTGCCAGGCAGCTATCAGGTCGAACGGGCCTATGAGGTGGTTCAGATCGACCACACGCTGGTGGATGTCATTGTCGTGGATCGGGTTCATCGGAAGCCTTTGCAACGGCCCTGGCTGACGCTCGCCATCGACGTCGCCAGCCGTATGGTGGCAGGGTTCTATCTGACGCTGGAGCCTCCGTCGGTGTTGTCGGTGGCACTGGCCATTCAGCATCTGGTGCAGCCCAAACTCGACTGGCTGGAGGGCTTGGGTATTGATGCGGACTGGCCCGCAGAGGGATTGCCGGAGACCATTCACGTCGACAATGCCAAGGAGTTCCGCTCAAAGGCGATGAAGCGGGGCGCCGAGGAGCACGGGATTTCGCTGCAGTACCGGCCGATAGGGGCGCCGCATTACGGCGGTCACATCGAGCGGCTGATCGGCACGATGATGGGGGCGGTCCATCTGCTGCCGGGCTCGACCTTCAGCAGCATCAAGGACCGTGGCGACTACGATTCCGTGAGCAAGTCGGCGATGACTCTCGACGAGCTGGAGCACTGGCTGGCGCTGGAAATCACCCGTTATCATGCTGAACGGCACCGTGCGCTCGGGATTCCGCCGGTTGCGGCTTGGAACGAAGCCTATGAGCGACGCGAGGCACCTTTGCGTCGGCCTTACGATCCGGAGGGGTTCCGGGTCGACTTCCTGCCGAGCACGGAACGCATGGTGCGCCGTGATGGCATCCATCTCTTTGGCCTGCGGTATTGGGACGATGTCTTGAGCCTCTGGGCGGGTCGGCAAGACCGCCAATTGCGCGTGTCTTATGATCCGCGCGATCTCTCGACGATCTTTGTGCTTGGCCCGGAAGGCCAACGCTATCCTGTGCGGTTTTCGGACCTGCGCCATCCGTCCATCACCCTTGCGGAACATCGCCGTGCGCAGGCGATTTTGCGCGAACGCGGGCGCGCGCTCGAGGACGAAGACCTTATATTCGCGGTGATCGAGGAACAACGCGCCCTGGTTGATGCTGCCAGCAGCAGGACACGGGAGGCCAGGCGATTTTCTGAAAGACGGGACCGAGCGCTTGATGGGGTAGGGGCCTACGAGGCTCTGGACGCCGGTCCGGAGCCCAGGGAAAGCGAGAGCGTGCTCAGGGATCACCCGGGGTTCGAAGTTGAGGAATGGTCGTGAACGAAGGCACCGCATTTGCACATCTCGATCCGACCTACCGCCGGTTTGCGGCGCTGCCGGATGATGAGCGCATTGCCTGGATCCGGGCCGACCGCTGGATCGGTTTCGATCAGTCCGGGGCCGCTCTGGCACGTCTGGAGAACCTGTTGACCTATCCACCGCGTGACCGGATGCCATGCCTATTGATCTACGGCGACACCGGTATGGGCAAGACCAAGATCGTGCGCAAGTTTGAACGCGACCACCCGCCGAAGTTCAGCCAAATCACCGGCGTTGACCACCGCCCGGTGGTTGTCGCGCAGGTACCATCCGAACCCATCGAGCGCGATCTTTACCGAGAACTTCTGGCCAGCATGGGCGCGCCGGCGATGACAGGCGGTACTCTCGCCCGCGAGAAGGATATCTGCCGGTCGCTGCTGCGGACCGTAGGGGCGAAAATGATCATTCTCGACGAGGTGAACGGCATGCTGGCCGGCACCTTCCGTCAGCAGCGGATTTTTCTCAATGCGATCCGGTTTCTGGCCAATGACCTGCGGATTCCACTGGTTTGTGCCGGAACGGACCTGGCTCGGCAGGCCCTGCTGACCGATGCACAACTGGCCGAGCGCTTCGAGGCGTTCCATCTCAAGCCCTGGCAGAACGATGCCGCCTTCGCCGGGCTCCTGAAAAGTTTCGAACGCATTCTGCCCTTGCGCGAGGCATCCGATCTGATCAGCGGGGAGGCCAGAGAACGGATTCACAAGCTGACCTCCGGTGTGACGGCGCGCATCTTCCGCCTGATCGAGACGGCGGCGGAAGATGCAGTTCGGTCGGGCAAGGAGCGCCTCGACGCGGATAGTTTTGGGGACAATCTGGTGCTGCCGCTGGTTTCGATGACCCAGACCGCTCGGCGGCGGGGCAAGCCCGTGCAACAACGGGTCGGGGCATGATGGTGTCGGCCCGACTGCCCGTCGCGCCGCGTCCGTTCATGGACGAACTGCTCTCGTCCTGGATGGCGCGGGTTGCCGCGCGCTACGGGTCGGAGGCTCTTGAGCTGGTGGTGTACCTGGCGGGGCAGGGGGGTAGGAACGCAGGCGCGCGGCAGGTTGACGATGTGGCGCCGGATATGGAGTTGCTCAGGCTTTGGGCTAAGGCCTGCAGGGTCGATCCGGAACGGCTTTGTCGCAGGTCACTGGCTTCCCGATATCCTGATCGGCCGCAGGATTGGTTTCTGACCGAGACAGTGCCGGTCTGTCTTGCCTGTTTCGATGCGGATGTCGCTGCCCGTCGAGATGCCTATTTGCGGGGGCATTGGCGATTAGCAGAGCAGGTGGTTTGCCCGCCGCACCGGACCATGCTCCTGGACCGCTGCCCCGCCTGTCTCGGCCGCCTAAGGCTTTCCTTTCGCATGCTGAATGGCCTGCTGCGCCCCTTCTGTCGCAAGTGCGATGCCATTCTGACCGGCGGGGGAGGGGAGACAGAGGACCCTTTGAAGGCAGATTTCGCCGCAGGCGTCCTCGATCTCCAAAGCCAGATCAGCCGGATCGTCAGAGGTAATCCAGGCCGTTTTGATCGTCTCGAGCATGCAATTCGCACTCTTTGGGCGCCACTTGATCGTGACGGTGCGGCCCGGCCCGTCCTCGCGCTTTGGTACGATGAATCGGGGTGGAATTGTCCCTACGAGGCCCGCGCGGCCGTCGGTGGGTCTGCGCCTCTTCAGCACCTATCAGTGAGCTGGCGGGCTCTGACGCTGGTGATCTTGCATGATCTCTTTGGAGCAGATCTGGTGCCCGGCGCTGTCCTGCCGGAGGCCGCCCTCGTCCTGTTCCAGCGTGCCGCACCATTGCCGTGGCTCACGGATGGGCCTGATCTACGGACCGGCAAAGGAAAGCGCACGATTGATGCGGGAGCAGAGCGAGTCCACAGATTGAGCAAGAGGCGTGTCCACCGGTTAAATGGAAATTTCGAGGGCGAGAGGCGATTTCGGCCGAATCCACCCATGAAACTAAAACGACACTGTCATGCCGCCGAGCATATTCTTTTATGTCCGATAATGCAATCTTATTGGACATAGCGGAGAGCAGCAAGGTGGGGCGGTTTACACATCATATTGTGGACGAAAGCGCCGCGAGAGACTAGTGTTGTGACATGACATATCAGCCCGCCACCATCTCTGACGACTTTAGCACCCTACCGCAGCTACCCGGCTGGGTCACCTCCGGTCGTGTCGAAACCCTTGAAACTGTGGCCTTTCGGTCGGGGGCGGCAATCACGGTGCTTGATCAGCTGGTGTCCGATCCGCGGCATGGTGTGCCGGCGAAGCTGCTCGCCAATCGACTGGCGCTGAGCGCTGCAACCGCGTCTTCGAAACTGGAAGGACGGTTGGCGCGAGAGGCGGACATCCGCGACGCTTTCCATCTGACGCCGCCAGGCGAAGCACGGGGTCCGGATGGCGATCTGTTGGCGTTCTGGCGCGAAGGCGTCCGGCTTCGTGCAAGCCGGACGGGCGAGATCGCCGACTTCGCGGGCGAGGTGGGCGCTTGGCTCGACGTGGGATTGGAACGTGCACGGACCCATGGTCCGTTGTCAGGTTGCGTCGCCGCCCTGCGCGCCGTGCTCGAGGCCGACAACCGGGCAGAGCGCACCGCCTGTCTGCTCTCGGACGTTGTGCTGGCACGGGCGCTGAACTGGAAGGTGATGCTGCCGGTTACTGCGGCGCGGCTCACCAAGACGGCCTTGCGTGATCTGGCTGTGGCCGGGCAGGGCGGCGAGCTGGTCGTTCAGGCGCGGATACTTGAGTCCATCGAGGAGACGATCCGGCTGGCGCGGGATCTGGCTCGACGCGCCGAGGCCCTTCGCGCCGTTGCGCTGAAGCTCCGGGCGAAAGGATCGGAGGCAGCGGTCGAGCTGTTCCTGACCGAGGATGCCGTGGCGGCGGCCTCGATGCTGTCGCCACGCATCCGGGGCACCTCGATCCCCATGACCGACCGCGCGGCGCGGCGGTTTTGCGACCGGCTGGTCGGGTTGGGTGTCGCGCGAGAGCTGACCGGGCGGTCGACGTTCCGGCTCTATGGGATTGCGCCATGACGGTCGCGACCCGGAAACGGAAAGCTGCGGAGGAGGGTGGCGCTGTCTTTGATCGGGAGCTCGACGATCTTCCGCAGGAGCTGCGCTGGCGCGAATGGATGGGACGGATAGAGGCCGTGCTGTTCGCTAGCGCGACTCCGGTCGGCGGCGAAGGCCTGGCCCGCGTGGTGGGGCAGGGGGCCTCGGTCGAGATGCTGATCGACGACATCCAGGCCGAGTTGACCGGTCGTCCTTACGAGCTGGTTCAAGTCGCCGGCGGCTGGATGTTCCGGACCAGAAGCCAGTTCGCGGATGCCATCAAGGCGGCCGCCGACCTTGGCGACCAGCCGTTGGCCTTCACCGAGATGGAGATGGGGGTGCTTTGCGCCATTGCCTATCACCAGCCGATCGACCGGGCGGGCCTGGCCGACATCTTCGGCAAGGAGGTCAGCCGCGATCTCCTGGCGCGGTTGCGCTACAAGGACCTGATCGCCTCTGGGCCGCGGTCACCGCGTCCGGGGGCGCCGCATACATTCGTGACCACGGAGACGTTCCTGGCGACATTTGATTTGCAGAGCTTGCGGGATCTGCCGGAGCTCGAACTAGGAGGTGAGAGCATTTGAAGACCCCGGAGCGACTCTACAAATATCGAACATTCTCGGACCGAACACTCAGTAGCTTGGTTGAAGACCAACTATTCTTTGCTGACCCCAGCACATTCAACGATCCTCTGGACACGAAGCCAGGAGTCGAGATCGATTTGGCCGAAGATCAGTTGGAAACCATCCTGATCAAGCTGATCGAGCATCGCGTGCACGGCGAGTTGAGTGCGGCAGCTTCGACGATACGATACAGGGGGCCGAAGACACGCGATCACATCATGAAGCTCAGTCGGCGTCAGGCCGAGGAGATCATTTCTGACATCCGGTACAACGCCACAGATCCCGATCTTCGATTGGAGAACCCGGTTGCCTTTCTTCTCGGTCAAGCCATCCAGCAAGAACTGCTCCGTCGATACGATGGTGGCATCGTGTCCCTTGCCGAACGGAACAATTGCCCATTGATGTGGAGCCACTATGGCGATCAGCACCGAGGCATCGCCATTGGGTACTCGCTGCCCGAACAAGCCTCCAACAAGATCTTCAAGGTCAAGTACGGTGGCAGCAGTATGGTCGCGACCAGCAAGGTTCTCGCAATGTTGGATGGTGATCGCGGCGCCCGTCAGGCCGTAGACGACGCGGTGCTTCTCAAAAAGGCCCAAGATTGGCGATACGAGAAAGAGTGGCGGCTTATAGGTCGACGTGGGGCACAGGACTCTCCGATCGAGCTGGAGGAGGTGGTCTTTGGTATGAGGTGCCCACTGGCGGTAAAATACACTGTTGTCAGGGCGTTGGAAGATCGGCCCTCGGCGCTGAAGTTTTACGAGATCCGGCGAAAATCTGACACCTTCCTACTGAACCGATATGCGCTCGATGTCGATGAGATGTTGGCTTCCCTGCCCAGGCGATCCCTATCCTTATACGAGGCATTTGAAAGCCTCGATCGAGACAGCTCGAGCTAGGCGGAGGTTTCTGCGAGGACGGGATAAAACGTCAACGCCAGCCTGCCGCTTTAGCGCGCTTAAACGCGCCAGACATGTTCAGCCGCATACGCATTAACTCCTCACTCACACCATACTGCGCTGCTGCCATTTCAATCGAAACGCGTTGTCTCGCAATCGCGTGGGCGGCGGGGCCTGGAACCAACAGGGTTGGTCCTAGCCAATGCGCCTCCTCTTCATCTCGGGCATTGAACATGCGTACACCAGTTTCATCACTCAAAGGCAGCGGGACGTGATGAAGGAGTCCGTGTGCCAGTTCGTGAGCAAGATCCGCCGTTTGACGTGGCTTCTCGTGGCCATCGTTCAAGATCACAAGCCGTGCAGTACCCTTGTGAATGGTGACTGCAGAAAATCCCTTTGCGCCTGTGCATTGCCGAAGGCGTGCGACGTCGAGTGGGTGCTCTTTCTGGAATGACGAAAGATCAACAACGATGTGCTCAAGGTGTTTTGCGAGGCTCCATGGGCACAGTTTTCCGGTTTCAGGGATGCCGAGTTCGCGTCGAACATCCTGAGCGTACCATTCCGCATCGGTCTTGAAGCCCCGCCTTAGTGCCATCAGTGCGTCCTCAGGCCCTCATATGCGGATTGAATGATGCGCTCGAGAGCGTCTGCCTGTTCTTTTCCTAAGTTTGGGTCTGCTCGGAACAACATCAGTGCTTTGGTCAACGACGATGGCTCGCCATTCTGACTGCTGTCGAGCGCGCGCATGAAATCGTCGGCGCTCAGTTTCGCCCATGAGCACAGAGATGCTAGGCTGTCGACATCCGGTCTCTTCCCTTGCGAGATCCGCGTGAGCGATGAAGCGCTCACCCCCGACTGTTCTGCAACCTTTCTCCAGGTGAGCTTCCGTTCCTCCCGTACCGCGTCCAACGCGGCGTAGAAGCCGTTCCCGTCGAATTGCACACTAGGCATGATGTTCGACTCTTGCAATTTTCATTTTGGCCCCGTATGTGTTGTTTCAGGATTTCATTATAGCAACACTGTTGCGAATCCGTAAAGCACAGACACTGCGGCAAATGGGGCGGTTCAATATGAGGAAGAGCATCGAGGACGATCTGAAGGCCATCGGCTTGGGCCTCGACGCTGGCATCCTGCCGACCGTGTTCAATCGGGGGGTCATTCGGCCCGACAACTCCTCGGTTGTCTTGAAACCTTCGGGCCAGGAGAAAGCCGATGCACGGCACCAATCGACACGATCCGCAACCCGACCGTGGGAACGGCCCGCCGGAGGGCAAGGGACGACCGGACAATCCCGGGCGCCCGATTCCGGAGCACCGTTCGTCCAGCCAGGACTACGGTCTCGCTATGCGGAAGGCATAGGGGAATGCCGGGACGCGTACCCGGGTCTGCTCGCGTTTCCTCAAGAAAGGCAGATGTGGCTCTTCGCTGAGAGCGATCTGATCGAAGGCCTAGGTAGAAGAGCCGCATTTGCCATTCAACTTCCCTACACCACCAGAAGGCCGGTTCGAGCCTGGGGCTTTTGGACCACTGCTGTCAGTAAAACATGGATCGGGCCGAGGCATACGAATTTTCCCGATGGCTCGATTTGCGCATTCGAGCCGCGAGACAAGACATGGCTTCCCGGCGGTTCGGTGACCGGACTGCTCGACCTTTATAGCCTCTGGGCCGTGCGGCATCTCTACCTCGAGAAATACGGAAAATGGCCCGGCCGGCAATCTGTGCTGATTGCAGCTGAGAGGCTGCTCGAACTCGGCGACGATGAGTTTTGCGGATGTGAACATCCATTCGGGAAATACGCCCAGTGCTGTCGGTCATCTGACCAGAAGAACACCTCCGGTTCTGAGCTACTGGATTTTGCAATGAAGACCCGCAGGCCTCCAGCGGAGGTTCTTCGGTTTGTTTGGAACCCAACCAGCCCTCCGCCTCGGAGGGACCCAATAACACGCCAGACTTGAGAAGGAGAATTCAGATGGCAGGCAAAGGCAACGGCGGGAGCTATCGCAGCGCGAAATCGGGGCGGTACGTGACAAAGGCTTATGGGAAGTCACATCCGCGCACGACGGTAAAAGAAGCGCCTGGCAAGAGTGGTTCTACCGGTGGCAGCTATCGGAGCGCAATTTCCGGGCGCTTCGTGACGGCAAAGCATGGCAAGGCGAACCCGGGTACGACCGTTCGAGAAAAGTGAGTTTGCCTCTCGCCCAGAGAACGTGTTAGTCAGGCTTTGTTTTAACGTACGGAAATTCGCCGTACACTTGACATGTACGACGATATGCCGTACATAGCTGCGTGTGAGTGGCATCTTGCCGCTTGACGTCGTTTCGGATCAAGGAGGCAACCATGTTGGCGTTTGAGGATAGCACTGTCGCTGTCGACGAGCCCAAGAGCGCTCGGCTGGAAGCGCGTACACAGCCTTCGGTGAAGGATGCGATCAGTCGCGCAGCAACCTTGAGCGGTGTTGAGGTAAGCTCCTTTGTTGTGAGCGCTGCATACAAGGCCGCGCAGACGACGATTGAAGCTCATAAGTTGACGGCGTTGGAGAGCGAGGCGGATCGTGTTGCGTTCTTTGGCGCGCTCGAAAATCCTCCGAAGCCGAATAATCGGCTGAAGCAGGCTTTTGCATTGCGCGAGACGCTGATCGCGAATGCCGACTGACGCCGCCGTAGACGCCAAGTTCACAATCGAGCCGTTCGATGCCAAGAGCCAGGATCGAACGGCTTTTTCCTGTGGTGTCCTCCAGATCGACAATTACCTGAAGTTGACGGCCAAGAAGGGGGCCAAGGCTGATGTCGTCCGGATCTGGGTCGTGCTAGACGATGACCGTAGAACCCTTGGGTTCTACGGGATCAACATGCATGCGGTTGTTGCGGAAGACATGCCTGATGAGCTGGCCAAGAAGGCGCCAAGGCATGGCATGCTGCCAGCTGCATTCATTTCCATGATCGGCGTCGATCAAACGATGCAGGGAAAGGGCTTGGGCAGCGCATTGCTTGCCGATGCGCTCAACCGGATTGGGCGCGTCTCAGACGAAATTGGAACCTGTGCCGTCCTTCTCGATGTGTTCGACTGCGGAAACCCCGAAATCGTGGCGCGCCGAAAAGCATACTACGAGGCGTTCGGTTTTACCCCGTTGCCAGATCAGCCGTTGCGCCTGTTCATGCCGATCCAGACAGTGCGGGCGCTGTCCGGTTGATCGCTCATTGGGCGCCGAAAGTCATGTGCATGACGCGAATGCAAAAAAAATCTGAGCTCAAAGGAAAGTGACTAAGACATTCTGACCCTATAGTTTGCGACAGTGAACAGTCTAGCATGTTCTGAATTTGTTCCGCATAATAAACTAACAAAACCAAAACAACACGATTCGAGCAGATGGACAGCAAGGTTCTATCATCAATTAGACATGCAGAGGTTGGACGCCTGCAAACACTGCTCGCCGAGCACCGCCAGCCGGTTCTGTTGCTAGGAGCAGGGGCTTCCGTTACATCCGGTGTGCCAGCGGCCGGTGAAACAGTGAACCGCGCAGCGAAGTGGGCATACTGTAAGTCGCATGGTCGGTCTCCGATGGACCCAGGCGTCGTTGATTCTGATTGGATACCTTGGCTTGAACAGCAGTCTTGGTTCAAACGGGGGGTTGGTCTCCCCGACCAATACCCTGTTGCGATCGACAACCTTTTGGGAATTGGACAGGATCGAAGAGAGTTCTTCGAGCAACTTATCAGCCGTGGTGTGAAGCCCGGACAGGGGTATCGGGCGCTAGCACGGATTTTAGACAACGGTTGGGTTGCAACGGTTCTAACGACAAACTTTGATCATTGCATTGATCGAGCGGCCGTTCTTGAAGCAGTGCCGCCCTTCTTGGTCAAGATCCGCACTGCGTCGGATTGGGTCCAGTTCAAAACGTCGCCAGCAAACCCGCAGTTAATCCACATACATGGATCGGTTGAGCACTACTCCGACAAGAATTTGGCCGAAGATGTATTGAAGTTGGACCAAGAGACCGTCGAGCATATCAAGCCTCTTTTGCGTGATCACCCATTGATTGTAGTTGGGTATCGCGGAATGGAGCCATCGGTCATGAAAGACCTTCTTGAAAACCAAATTGACTATGCAAATGGGTTCAAAAACGGGGTCTTCTGGTGCGATATGAAGCGCAGCATAGGCGAATCCCTCTCGCCTCTGGTACAATCTTTTGCGGACAAGATTGGTTCAAACTTCAATCGGGTTCCAATTGATGGCTTCGATCAACTATTGAAGACGGACCTGCTGGACCAACTCGTTGCTCGGCAGACTCCTGAACCGCCCCGGGTTTGCCGGAGAGTTTTTTGTTCAAAACTTAGGCGACGTGATCAAGAGCGTTTATGCTTGCGTAGAAAGTTTCCTCCACTTCTTGCGGCGGCCGATAGCCGATGGCGCCAT
>NZ_JBDOQR010000068.1:0-23621 GCF_039839315.1 Phaeobacter sp. CAU 1743
CCAAGGGTCGAGAACGAGATGCCCGTAACATAGAGAACATCCTGAAACATCGGCGGGCTGTTGCTGAACGATTGCGGCAGAACGCTTGCCACCACCATCGTGTTGAACACGGCGAGCGTCACAAGTTCCAATACGTGCAGCAACAGCAACGCGGAAAACGTCAGGATGATCCGAAAGCCGGAGCCATCCGACCGCTGCGGGGAAAACTTCAGAATGCCCGACAACGCATAATGATGGACAATTCCCATCACGATCGCCGCGCATATTCCGACAAACATAGCCATCAACTCGGTCATACACCCAAACCCGTCTTCCTGTTCAAACAGGTCAATTTGACCATACATCAGGCTTTTAGCACAACGGGACCAATTGATTCTTCACTGGTCAGGCCAACGCGGGGGGCAACCCGTTCAGGGCGACATCCACCGGAACGGTCGGCAAGTTCGATGCGATCCAGCCAGGCCCTTCGCCTGATCCCAACATCCCTTCCGAGATATCGGCGTAGCCCGAATAACCAGCTTGTCTCAACGCTCGAAGCAGCGATGCGGAGCGTCCGCCAGTGGCGCAGATCAGTCCAACAGTGCGATCACCGCTCAGTTCCTTGGCCCTGAACAATCGGTCCGGAAAACCGGACGCGTGCATGCTTATCGGCCATACACCAGCACCTACGCCGGTTTCTTGCCACTCTTTGTGCGTTCTGACATCGATGATCCGCGCCGTATCCGATAGAAGCGCGTCAAAGGCATTCTCTGCCGACCAGACAGATCGGCTCTGCGCCAACAGCGGTGACGCCGCGACGGTCAGCACCGTCATATGAGCACCCAGAACGAAACGGCGCCGGTTCAAATCAAGAGCCATATTCGAAAACCTCATCCTTTGATCGGTTGCGATCCCAAAGGTCACATAACATACGCGCGACGCTACCCGGGAGCACGACACGGTGCAGGCACAGATTTGTATCCATCTGTAGCAAGGGACTGACCTGATACAAACGGCTACAATTCTGCCCATGAAACAGAATGCAACGATGATCTAGGAAGGACGCCATGGGACCGCCACCTCATATCCTTATCGTGGACGACCACGCTCAGATACGCGAAAGCGTCGCGCGCTTCCTGGAGAAGAACGGAATGCGCACGACCGTCGCCAGGGATGCCGTGGAGATGGATGCCAAGCTGGCCACCGGTCACTTCGACCTCCTCGTGCTCGATGTCATGATGCCGGGCGAGGACGGTTTGTCGGTTTGCCGCAGACTTGCGCCAGAGGGTGATCTTCCGATCATCATGCTGACGGCGCTTGGTGAGGAAACGGATCGGATCGTGGGTCTGGAAATCGGTGCGGACGATTATCTCGCCAAGCCGTTCAATCCACGAGAACTGCTCGCCCGCATCAAGTCGGTTCTTCGGAGAAGCAACCGCGACGAACCTGTGGCCGGAAGCCTCGCTGGGAGGAAAGTCTCTTTTGCGCACTGGATACTGGATACCGACCGGCAGGTGCTGATTGACGAGTCCACCACCGAGACCCCATTGACGACCTCCGAGTTCAAATTGCTGGCGGTCCTGCTGGAACGCGCGAGGATGGTGCTCAGCCGTGACCAGTTGCTTGACCTGACCGCTGGGCGGACGGCAGGCCCGATGGATCGAACCATCGACAATCAGATCAGCCGTCTCCGCCGCAAAATCGAGCCGGATGTACTTAGGCCCAGTGTCATCAAAACGGTGCGGAACGGCGGATACTGTCTGGCTGCCGATGTCGAGGATGCGCCGTGATGCGCCGTGCGATGAGGTCTCTGAGCGGCCAGTTGATCCTGCTTGTGGTCGCGGCACTTGTCGTGGCCCAGGCGATCAGCCTGTTCCTGTTCGCTGACGAGCGCACCCTTGCGATTCGTGCCGCATTGGGGTTCGAGGCCGCCGGTCGCGCAGCAAATGTCGCGCGGTTGATCGAGGAGGCCCCGCCGGAGTTGCAGGACTCGATCCTCCGCGCGGCGAATTCGCCATTGATCCGGTTTGATCTGTCGGACGTTCCGAGCGTGGAACACACCGGTCATTCGGATGGCGGCATCGTGGAAGGACGCATACGCGCGCTTCTGGGCGATAGCTACAGCCGGGATATTCGCGTTGAACTGCACGAGGTCGAGGGCGCGTTGCGGCCCCTTCCCAATCTCTCGGACGAGATGACGGAAATGCATCTCGCGATGATGCGCGGAGAGTTGACGGCGGTTGAGATGAACCTGTCGATCGCCATCAAGGGAGCGCGTTGGCTGAATGTCGGAACGCGGTTCGAGCGTCCGCCAATCCAACGGCCTTTCTATTCGATGCTGACCTTTGGAATTTCCGCCGGACTGCTCCTGGTGGCGATCTTCTGGTTTGTCATGACGCGCCTGACGCGTCCTTTGCGGCACCTCTCCAAGGCCGCGGACCATCTTGGCCGGGGCGAGGATGTGGGTGAATTGACCGTCGCGGGGCCGACCGAGGTCAAGGATCTGACCGTCGCCTTCAACCGCATGCAACGACGGCTGACCCGGTTTGTCAGCGATCGGACACGGATGCTCGCAGCGCTTGGTCACGATTTGCGCTCGCCGTTGACTGCTATGCGTGTCCGCGCGGAGCTGGTTGACGAAGAAGAGACGCGGGACAGCCTCATCGCATCGGTCGAAGAGATGCAGAGCATGGTCGAAGCGACGCTCACCTTTGCACGGGGCCTTACCGGATCCGAAGGTGCCGAAGTGGTCGATCTGCGCAATTTTCTGGACAGCTTGTGCAGCGATATGGCGGCACACTGCACCTTTGCCCCGAGTGATGATGTTGCCGTGCGGCTTCGACCCAACGCGTTCCGAAGGGCGCTGAGGAACCTGCTTGAGAACGCCGTTCGCTACGGTGGTGCCGCAAAAGTCAGCTGGGCGACCCACGGTTCGAACCTCGTACTCAACATCGATGACAATGGGCCCGGCATTCCCGTCGACCAGTTGGAAAAGGTCTTCGATCCCTTCTATCGCCTCGAGCAATCGAGGTCTCTGGAAACGGGCGGTTATGGGCTTGGGCTCTCGATCGCGAGGACAATCGTCCAATCCCATGGCGGCGATATCCAGCTGGTCAACCATAACAGCGCGGGTTTGCGCGCTGTTGTCACCATCCCACTGGATGAAAGCGAACTAATCGAAGGAGAAACAGATGAAACTGAAAACGCTCATTCCAACGTTGCTGGCCAGCTTGCCCGCCAGCATGGCGCGAGCTGATGGTCCAGGCTCCTGGACAGGTCACATGTGGGGCGGAGGCTATGGCTTTATGGGCGGCTTCATGATGCTCGCCTTCTGGGGCGCCGTGATCGCATTGATCGTGTTTCTGGTGCTCAGGCTGCGGGACAATGGCACCCGTCCCCCGGACTCGGACGCGCAGGAAGCGCTCCGGCGCCGCTTTGCGAATGGGGAAATCGACGAAGAAGAGTTCCGTCGCCGCAAAGCAACGCTCGACGAATAGACCCCGCCGCGGACGCCAAAGCCGTCCGACGCGACGCCCACCGACACTGGATAGGAAAGAACGCCATGGTCCCGGAAATTGGTCACTTCGCACTGGCCCTCGCGCTTGCGCTTGCGCTTGTTCAAAGCGTTCTGCCGATTGCAGGTGCGTCGCGTGGAAACGCCGTCTGGATGAAATCCGCCCAGGCGACGGCAATAGGACAAGTGCTGTTTGTGGCCATCGCCTTCGCAGCGCTGATGCAGGCTTTCATCGTCAGCGATTTTACCGTCAGGAACGTCGTCGAGAACTCCCATTCGCTCAAGCCAATGCTCTACAAGGTGGCCGGGACCTGGGGCAGCCATGAGGGTTCGCTGCTGCTCTGGATCCTGATACTCGCGGTGTTCGGCGCGGGCGTCGCCTGGTTCGGATCGAACATCCCCGCCGAGACCAAGGCGCGCACCTTGTCGGTGCAGGCGTGGATCAGCGTCGGCTTCCTGTCCTTCCTGCTGCTGACGTCGAACCCCTTCGAGCGGGTGTTTCCGCCGCCGCTCGACGGCAATGACCTCAACCCGTTGCTTCAGGACATGGGTCTCGCCATGCACCCGCCGCTCTTGTATTTCGGGTATGTCGGCTTCTCCATCGTGTTTTCCTTTGCCGTTGCGGCTCTTCTGGAAGGGCGCGTCGATCCGGCCTGGGCCAGATGGGTCCGCCCGTGGACATTGGCCGCGTGGGTCAGCCTTACGGCAGGTATCGCTCTTGGATCGTGGTGGGCCTATTATGAACTGGGCTGGGGCGGCTGGTGGTTCTGGGACCCGGTCGAGAACGTGAGCTTCATGCCCTGGCTTCTGGGCACGGCGCTGCTGCATTCCGCCATCGTCACCGAAAAGCGCGACGCGTTCAAAAGCTGGACCATCCTACTTGCCATCCTGACTTTCTCGCTTTCGCTGCTCGGGACGTTCATCGTCCGGTCAGGCCTGCTTACATCCGTGCATGCCTTCGCCGTCGATCCAGAGCGCGGGCTTTACATTCTGGGTCTGCTGGCCGTGTCCATCGGTGGGTCGCTGGCGCTCTACGCCTGGCGGGCGCCCGAAATGGAGCCGGGTGGTCTGTTTCGTCCGATCAGCCGCGAGGCCGGGCTGCTCGTGAACAACCTCATTCTCGCCGCCGCTACGGGAACGGTCCTGTTCGGGACACTTTATCCGTTGATCCTCGAGGCTGTCACCGGGGACAAGATCTCGGTAGGTCCACCTTTCTTCAATGCGGCCTTCATTCCGATGATGTTGGCGCTGGTCGTGTTCATGGGTCTTGGTCCATTCCTGTCGTGGAAGCGGGCTGACATCGCCGGTTTGCTCGATCGCATCCGGTTCGTGGCCGTGCTGGCGGTCATTGCAGCCGTGGCCGCATGGTATCTTCTGAACGGTGGGCCGATCATGGCCTATCTTGCCATCCTCGGCGCAGCGTGGCTGCTTTTTGCGACCCTACGGGAATGGGCGCTACGCATCCGTCTGTTCGAGGTTCCCCTTGCAGAGAGCGTGAGACGCGCGAGAAACCTGCCACGCGCGTCACACGGCATGACGCTTGCCCATGCAGGCGTCGCCGTTTTGATGATGGGGATGATCGGCTCGAGCGCGTGGAAGAGCGAGGAGATCGTCTTTGCCGCGCCGGGGACAGAGGTTACGATCGCCGGGTTCGACATCACCTTCGAAGGGGCCGCACAGGTTCAAGGGCCGAACTACATCGCGGATCGCGGCACCCTTGTGGTCCGTCGGGATGGCGAATTGGTCACGACACTTTTCCCGGAACGCCGATATTACCCGGTCGCGGAAAGTCAGACAACGGAATCGGCCATCCGATCCACTTTGGCGGGCGATCTTTATACGTCGATTGCAACGCCAGCCTCCGATCAAGTGAACAACGCCGGAGCATGGACCCTTCGGATCCTCTATGAACCGCTCGTCAACCTGATCTGGATCGGTTCGGTCCTGCTGGTGATTGGCGGCGGTCTGTCCCTGTCGGATCGCCGTCTGAGGGTCGGGGCGCCGCGCCGCGCCAAGCAGAAACCCGGCGATGCCGTCCCTGCCGAATAGGAATTAAGATGCAGCGTCTCATTGCCGGGCTGCCGTTTATTGCGGCGGTCATATTCGGGGGGTTTTTTCTTTGGGGGCTCAATCCCGACCGGGATCCCAACGAGATCCCTTCCGTCCTGATCTCGCAACCGGCCCCGGCGTTCGACCTCGATCCCGTACCGGGGTTGGAGACACCCGGCCTGGCCCGAAGCGATCTTGTCGACAACGAACGACCGGTCGTGGTCAATGTCTTTGCGTCGTGGTGCGTACCCTGTCGTGCCGAACATGCTGTTCTGACAAGATTTGTCGAACGTGACGGCATCCGATTGTTCGGCATCAACTACAAGGACAAACCGGAGGATGCCGTGAAATGGCTAATGGACCTGGGCAATCCGTATGAGCGGATCGGTTCCGACCTGTCAGGCCGGACAGGGATTGAATGGGGCCTGTCGGGCGTGCCGGAAACCTTCATCGTCGATGGCGACGGCACCGTTCTGTTTCGCTATGTCGGGCCGGTCGTGGGTCCGGACGCCGTCGAACGTTTCACCGAAGCCCTGAAGCAGGCAGGCGCACTGCCGAATGGAGCAGCATCATGAAACAGTTGATTTTCGCGTTTTGCATCGGGCTCCTTCCCTTTGCCGCCAATGCGGTGGAACCGGACGAAATGCTGACCGACCCGGTATTGGAACAGCGTGCGCGGGAGATTTCCAAGGATCTGCGATGCGTCGTCTGTCAAAATCAGGACATCGACAGCTCGAACGCCGGTGTGGCCCGGGACTTGCGTCTGCTTGTTCGCGAGCGCCTGGTCGCCGGAGACAGTGACACCGAGGTCATCGAATTCATCCGGGCGCGGTACGGGGATTACGTGCTGCTCAAACCGCCGTTGGAGCCTTCGACCTACGCGCTCTGGTTCGCGCCGATCGCCTTCGTTCTGATCGGGGTTTTTGTGGGTGGCGGAGTGCTCTTAAGTCGCCGAAAACAAGTGGCGTTTGAAGATTTGGGAGAGGAGGATGAAAACACCGTTTCCGAAGTTCTCAGACGAAACGACGCGGGGGATGCATCATGATCTGGGGTTTTTTCGTTCTTCTGACATTGGTCGCGGTCGGCATTTTGCTTTACCCGCTTCTGTCGTCCAGGTCGAAAACCCTCACCAGAGGTGATGCGGTGCCAGCAATCCTTGCCGATCAGATGCAGGAAATCGAACGAGACATGGACCGCGGCTTGATTTCGGAACAGGAAGCTCAAGCAGCCAGACTCGAGATCAAGAAACGTATCCTCGCCACGACACGCAATTCGCAAGGAAGATCCGGACCGTCCCGAAATGGCGGCGGGGTCACTCTCGTTGTCGCGGCGGTCCTCGCGCCGGTTGTTGCAGCGGGCTACTACCTGACGATGGGATCGCCTGAGGTTCCTTCACTGGCCTTCGCGGCCCGCTCCGCGGAGCGCGCGCAGACCGAGGAAGTAACGGCGCTCGCAATGCGGCTGCGCGACAGGCTCGAAACCGATCCTGGCGGCGGCCCGAGCGAAGGTTGGATGCTGTTGGGGCAGACCTATCAGCGAATGGGACGTGCCGCCGATGCTGTTGAGGCCTTCCAAGTCGTCGCCGACCGCGATGACGCCACCTCCGCGACGTTCTCCATGCTGGCAGAGGCCGTCGTGGTCGCCAATGACGGCAATGTCATTCCAAGGGCAAAGTCGGCCATTGATCGTGCTCTGGAACTTGACCGGTCCAATCCCGCGGCAACTTACTTCAACTCTCTTTACTACCTGCAGAGAGAAGAGACGCAAAAGGCCTACGATCTGCTTGTTTCAAGGTTGAACCAGGAAGAGTCTTTCGTTCCCTGGATGGAAACCTACGCAACGCAGATAAATCGGATCGCGGCTGCCGCCGATCTTCCGCCCGTCGATTTCCCGCGCGCTTCGACGACACAACCCGGCCCGAGCGCCGCAGATATCGCCGCGGCATCTGAGATGAGCGATGCGGACCGAGCGGAGTTCATCCGGTCCATGGTCTCGCGGCTGGCCGAGCGTCTGGAGGATGAACCGGAGGATCTGGATGGCTGGATGCGGCTGGCCAACGCCTATACCGTCCTTCAGGAGCAGGACCGCGCCATCGCGGCCTACCGCAAGGCAGAAGCGCTGCTTGAGCGGCAGCCCGCCGACGACCCCCGCCGTGCGGTGGTCCGCGACGCGCTTGAGCAACTCGGTGGCTGACTGATGTCTCAAGCCTTGGCCGGGCAGGTTACTCCTGTCCGGCCGCGTTTGCGGAAACTTCCCGGGCGCCAGCCTGCGCCAAGGCGTCCATTACGTCCTCGGCCGTCAGCAATTCGGACAGCACGATGCCGTCTGGTGCCGACGGTCCGTAGACGGCATTGAAGGGGATGCCATATCTGCCGAAGCTTTCAAGGTAGCGGGCAATCCGCGGGTCCGGGCGTGTCCAATCTGCCTGCATTGGTGTGACGCCCCGCGCTTCCAGTGCACTGCGGACCGGGTCACGGTCGATGACAAGTGTCTTGTTTGCTTTGCAGGTCAGGCACCAGTCCGCTGTCACGTCGACAAAAACGACCTCTCCTGCGGACACACGTTTCGCTATTCCTGATCGGTCGAATGCGACCCAAGCCAACGCGGACTGTGGCTTGGCTCGCGCCGGCGCTGATTGCTGCAGGAGAGGACCTGCGGCAAAAGCCAGGACAAGGCTGGCCGTGGCAATGGACCATCTGAATTGGGACTGCACATTCGGGAGGGACAACATCAGAACGGCGAGTCCGGACAACGTCGCGACCGCGATGACGGAGGCCAGCCCGGCGACACCGTCGAGCACCCAGAACAGCCACACGGCGGTCCCAAGCAGCAAGATCCCCATGACACTTTTGACGATCAGCATCCATCGACCAGGCTTGGGTATGAACGCGATTAGGCGCGGGAACGCGGCGATGACGAGATAGGGCAAGGCGAGGCCGAGGCCGAGGCTCGTAAAGACGATGAGAATGTCCACGCCACGCCCGGCGAGGGCAAATGCAACTGCGGTGCCGAGGAACGGTGCCGAGCAAGGCGTCGCCATGACGGCACCGAACATGCCGGTGAAATAGTCGGCGGAATACCCGTTGCGTCCTCCCGCCCCTGCAAGCCGCGTCTGCATGCCTTGTGGAAGGGCGAACTCGAACGCTCCGAACAGATTTGCCGAAAAGACGATCAGAACAGCGATCATCACCGCAAGAAACAGCGGGCTTTGAAATTGCAGACCCCACCCGACGCTGAGACCTGCCGTCTGGAGCGCCCAAAGGATGAGCGCCAGGCCCCACATGAACGTCATGATGCCGGCGCCGGCAGCGACGAAACCGAACCGGACACGGGTTGTGTCGTGATCGGTGTGTTTGAGCACAGACGACACCTTGATGGACAGCACCGGCAGCACGCAGGGCATCACGTTCAGGATCAATCCACCCAGCAGCGCGATCGCGGCAATCCAGATCAGTTCCATCATGTCCGGTGTCGTGGCGGCCAGTTCGAAGGGCGGTACCGTACCTCGCGCCACGCGATCCGCAATCACGGTGAAGGCCCGGTTCTCGCCATCGGTGACGGTAATCGACGGCGCCGCCGTCACATCCGTATTCGACGAGAGGATCGGCAAGCGCGCCCAAAGCAATCGCCCCTGTTCTCCTAAACGGATATCGGGCCTGCCAAGCGCAACACCCATACCCAGTTCGGGAAACACATCCGGCGACCGGAGTGGTTCATCGACGCGAAGGCTGACGATCAGCTCCGTGAGGTCTTCGTCGATGAAGGCATTTGCCTCGCTGACGCCACTCGCTTCGGCAACATCGGGAACGCGCTCGGAAAACGCGCCAATTAGCGCGGCCGAAGTGCTGTCGACGCCGTTGCCGCGTCCCAGGCGAAGTGAAAGGTCAAACTCTTCCGGGACACAGACATCGGAGCACACGAGCAGTTTGACCTGCCCGGAAAGGGTTACGGGTGCGCCGGGCTCTTCGAGCGTCACTCGCAGCGGAAAGACGACTTCACCTGCGTAGCCGAAGTTCTCGATGCCGAAGGCGGTGAACCGCGTCGGGGCGGGCCACATGAATTCGACATCTGCGACGTTTTCGGAACCGCTCCACTCGACCGAAGGCGGTATTCCCACTTCTCCGGGCGACCGCCAATAGGTCTTCCAGTTTTCGTTCAGTTGAAGATGAAGCCCGGCTGACAGGGTCAGTGTGTTCTCGGGAACCCCGTCCTGTGCGCTAATGAGATGCGCCTTCAGCGGAGAGCTTTGATACGCGGCTGATGTCTCAGCCGAGCCACTGCCAGAGGAAAGCGCCAGGATCAGTGCGGGCAAAATCAGAAACCGGCGCAGTGTCGACAGGGTTTTCGCCAAGGATCCGCTTCCTTCCCTTAAAGCCGGCTCGGGTTGAATCTGCACCCGGAACTTTGTCTCAAAGACCGCCGACGGCAAAGCCTTGTCGACCATCAGAACAAACAACACGCGCTACGTCGGCAGAGGACGAGGGTATCAACCGACACCCGTCGGGGAGGATGATCAATGCCTGCTTGGTGGAAACGATGACCTCCCGCTCGGGACAGTCTTCAAGACTTGCGGCGCATCCGCCAAGCGTTGTAATCGTCAGCAACCATGCGCTTGCTCGCATTTTCCCGCGCAAATTATTGCCTGTTGCGTGCAACCGCGGGAATCGTAGAAGGCACGGACACGGGTGTTTCTTCGATACTGCCTTTCTCTTCGTTCGAATGGCACGACTTTCCCATAAATTTGTGCATCACGAGATGCGCACCGACGCAAAGCAGCAGTGGCGCAAAAGCGGCTGCATTGCTCCACATACCCGCGAGTGTGCCGCCAGCAAGAAAAAAACCGGCGACAGGTAAGAGCATCACAATGCAACACGCCATCATTCCGTAATGCATGAGCCTGTCTGCGGTTGGCTTGTTCTTATGGTTCCGGTGGTCCATGTCGCCCTCTTGGCTACTTATCTGCCGCCATTTGCGACCCTCCAGGGGGGCAAGGTCAAGGATACAAATGGATACACTTCTCGCGGCCTTGTCAGGTTGCCAGATGCCGGGTCTCGCGTAAAAGACGTGTGACAAAACCGAGGCTAGGAGTGTGTCATGACGTCTTTGCGGAATAACAAGATTAACCGACGACACCTATTGGGTTTGGCAGCGGTTGCTTTGGCTGCCCCAAGCGTGGTTCGGGCCGAAGTCATTCGCCGCAATATCTCTTCTTTCCGAGTTCACGAGTGGCAAGACCATTTCGATACGCTTGGAAAGGGTATCATTATCTCGGATACGGAAACACGGGCTCTGCAGCATTGGACAGCAGATGGTTCAATGCGGATCTATCCGACATCCGTTCCTCTGACCGATGAACTCACAAAACGGGGTTATACCGAAGTCGTGGAAAAGCGCAAAAACCCCAGCTGGGCGCCGACGCCCTCCATGCGGGAACGCAATCCAGAATGGCCGGCACGTGTCGAGGGAGGCGATCCTGCCAACCCTCTGGGTACCCGCGCATTGTATCTGTCCTGGCAATACTACCGTATTCACGGAACACAGGACACGCGAAAGATCGGCCGTCGGTCGTCAAATGGCTGCATCGGTTTGTTCAACGAACAGGTTGAAGAGCTTTACGAGCGGGTGCCCGTCGGCACTCAAGTCAAACTCATCTGACCCAAGAGACAAGGCGGAAGATACAGGCATGGACAAACTGACTGCGCTGATCGGTGCCGTTTTTGTTATCGGCGGGGGCGTTGCCGCTTGGCAGTTCATTGGTACGCAGGACACAGCAGTAGGCCACTCGATGACCCCACCTGACACGAGTGAGATCGCGCAAGGCGACCCCATCGTCCAGGTCAAGCTGCCTTCCGAGCTCTCACCGCAAGCAGCGATCGGCAAAAACATATTCGAGACCAAGTGTTCTGAGTGTCACGGCGAAAACGCTGCTGGACGCAACGATATTGCGCCGCCTTTGGTGCACAAGATTTACGAACCCGGCCACCATTCCGATATGGCCTTTGTTCTGGCCGCTCAGAACGGCGTGCGTGCGCATCACTGGAAATTCGGTAATATGCCCAAGATCGAGGGGCTGACCCAAGGAGACGTCAAGATGGTGGCTGCCTATGTCCGAGAACTACAGCGGGCCAACGGGATCAACTGATGCGTTGGTCGAAGACGAACAGATGGATCCTGTCGATCGTTTTTGGCCTGTTCCTTGTGGTTCTCGGTGTCCCTGAGGCACCAGCGTTCCATGATAGAGCGTCTTTGGCGCAAGAATCACACAGTCATGAAAATGTGGGGCCATCTACGAGCGAGACCTCTGGTCACTGTCATCCGGGACTCGACTGTTCTGTTCCGGCAGCGTTGTTGTTCCCAGAAACGGTGGTTTACGAGCCTCATTTTATGAACGCCGTCATGCAAGACGGCGCGACCCAACGAACCGAATTGCGCCCCGACAGCGATCCTCCACCCCCACGGAAGTGGGTCTGATTTCACACCCCTCTTAGAGCAGACCCATTAAAGGATCGAAGACATGAAAAAGACGACTATCGCAGCGGCAGTGTTGATTGCAGGAACCGCGGTCGCGGCATTTGCGCATAGCGGTGCCACGGGCATCGTAAAGGAACGCATGGATGCCATGGCCGCCATGGGAAAGGCAGTCAAAACCGTAGCCCCGATGATGCGGGGCGAAACGGCCTATGACGCAGAAATAGTGGGCGATGCAGCGCGCCTGTTCCAGCAGCACGCCGGTGAGAGCATGACAAAGCTGTTCCCAGAGGGCACAGGTGGCATGCCCTCGGAAGCCAAAGACGAAGTGTGGACCGATTGGGACCGCTTCGCAGCACTGGCAAATCAGCTGGAAGAATACTCTGAAGGCCTGAAACGCGCAGCCGACAATGGGCTAGGCGGCATGGGCGGCAATACCTCCACGGATGGCGCCTCGATGATGGGCGGCGGATCCATGATGGGAAGCGATACAACCATGATGGGCGGGAGCACGATGATGGGCAGCGGCGGCATGATGGATGCTGCCGCCATTGCCGAAATGCCCGCCGACGCGGCATTCGCGATGACGACACAGGTCTGTTCCGCATGCCATGAACGCTTCCGGGCGGAAGAAGACTAACCATGCGCCGGTTTTTGAAACTCGTCACCGGGGTCGCCGTGCTGGGCGCGGCCGGCCTCGGCGTGGTGATTGCATGGCCTGTCGGCAGTGCAGTGACTCCGATTGCAACAGAGGGCAATGTCGACCGGGGCGCATATTTGGCGCGCGCCAGTGGGTGCATTGCCTGTCATACCAATTTTGAAGCGGGCGGCGCACCACTTGCCGGAGGGGCGCCGCTCGAAACCCCGTTCGGAACGTTCTATCCGCCCAACCTGACGACCGACCCCGAACATGGCATGGGCGAATGGACGGCAGAACAGTTCGCAAAAGCCGTGCGGCAGGGGATCGGCCCCGATGGAACGCCCTACTATCCATCTTTCCCATATACGTTCTATGCGGATTTTTCTGACCAGGATATCGCTGACCTCTGGGCGGCGTTTCAAACCGTGCCGCCCGTGGACGAACCTGCACCAGAAAACGATGTCAGCTTCCCATTCGATCAACGATGGGGGCTGAAGCTCTGGCGAGCGGCGTTCTTCTACGATCCGGATACCGAACCGGTTGAAGGGCGAAGCGGCGCATGGAATCGCGGACGGGAATTGGTGCGCGGTGCGGCACATTGCGGAGCCTGCCATACGCCGCGCAATCTTGCAGGAGGTCGCGATATCGGTGCTTCCTTTGCAGGCAACGCCCAGCTTCCCGGTGGCAGCAAGGCACCCGCGATACGGCCAAAAGACCTGGCCAAAAATGACTGGACGGTTTCAAACCTCGCTTATGCGCTCCAGACCGGCATCATCCCTTCGGGCGATGCTTTCGGCGGCAGCATGGCGGAAGTGGTTCGCGAGGGAACTCGGTTTCTGACACCTGCCGATCGCGAAGCGATGGCGCTTTTCCTGCTGAACAAGGACACGGTCGAGGCGGAGAACCCCGCGTCGAACTAACACCACGCGGGGGCAACAAGCCCCCGCTTTCTCGAGGATCGAAATGAGACAAACACGTCGGGATTTCTTGCGCCATGCAACACTGGCGGCCTGCGCGGCGGCCATCCCGCGGTCGGCTTTTGCCGCAACCCCGTTCGAGGACGTGGTTGCCAAGGTTGCACGTCAACAGCTTCTTCCGGACACCTACCCGGAAACAGAGATCTGGGGCTATGACGGCCTTGTTCCGGCCCCGGAAATCCGGGTCGCTCAAGGCGATCGGGTGCGCCGCAGGTTCCGCAACGAGGTACCCGATCCCAGTTCGGTTCACTGGCACGGAATCCGGATCGATAACGCGATGGATGGCGTTTCAGGGCTGACCCAAGAGCCCGTGGCACCTGGTGAAACCTTTGACTACGACTTCGTCGTACCGGACGCCGGGACCTATTGGTACCACGCGCATAATCGCTCATACGAGCAGGTCGCGCGTGGTTTGCGCGGTGCTTTGATCGTCGAAGAGGCCAATGGACCGGACATCGACCGCGAGGAAGTCATCGTTCTGGAGGACTGGTTGCTCGATCCCGAAAGCGGGCAGCTTTTCGACAATTTCGAGCAGCCTATGATGATGAGCCACGGTGGACGCATCGGCAACTTTATCACGACCAATGGGCGCTATGACCTGACCTTGTCCGCGAAGCGCAACGAACGCATTCGCTTGCGGATCATCAACGCAGCAAGCGCGCGGATTTTCCCGCTGACGCTCTCGGGGTTGAGTGGCTGGAGGGTGGCCGTCGATGGAATGCCAATCGGCCAACCCCAGCAGATTGACGGCGAGTTGATCCTCGGCCCGGCACAGCGCGTCGACTTAATTGTCGATGTGACCGAAGACGAAGGCGGCGTGGCCCATTTGCTGCGCATCGGCGATGACGATCAACCGACCCCGCTCGTGAGTTTTCCGATCGACGGCACAGCCAGTTCAGTACCAAGAGGCAAGCCACTGCCGTTGCCGCCGAACCCCGCAGCAAACGCCCCGGACCTTGCCGATGCGCGAGATTTGCGACTGGTCATGTCCGGCGGTGCAATGGGGCGGATGCAGTCCGCGTTGCTCGGTGGGGAACGTCTTGGATTCCGTCAGCTTGCCCAAGCGGGCAAATTCTGGGCCCTGAATGATGTCGCCGATATGACCGACACGCCACTGGCCGATCTATCCCTGAACGAGCCGGTGCGCTTGAAGATCGAGAACCAGACCGTGTTCCCACATGCGATGCACCTGCACGGGATGCATTTCCGTGAGCTGCGCCCCGACGGCGCGTTCGGGCCGATGCGGGACACGATCCTGTTGGCCGGCAACGAGTCCCGGGAGATCGCCTTTACGGCAGACAATCCCGGCAAGTGGCTGTTCCATTGCCACATGCTCAGCCACGCCGCGTCCGGCATGACAACCTGGATACGGGTCACATGAGGTATCTCGTTTGGTCCGTTCCGATCACTGTCGCAGCAGCCGCCTTCACGTATTGGCTCTCGACCAGTGCATCCTCGGATGTCGGCAGCGCGTCCAAGGCGGAGAGCTACGACATCGAAGAAGGCGCGTTGCTCTACGCAGAAAACTGCGCGTCTTGTCATGGCGCGGATCTGGAAGGCCAGCCGGAATGGCGAACGCCGGGCGCGGATGGGCGCCTGCCAGCACCACCGCATGATGAGACGGGTCACACCTGGCATCATCCTGACAGCCTGCTCTTCGATTACACAAAACTGGGGGGTGCAACGCTTCTGGCGCGTCAGGGCGTCGAATTCGACAGTGGCATGCCCGGTTTCGCAGACGTGCTGACCGACCAGCGAATTCACAACATCCTGGCCTTCATCCGGTCCACCTGGCCAGATCGCATCCGCGAAGTCCAGGCCGCGCGGACAGAAGCCGACGAACAACGGGGAGAGAACTAAAATGCGTTTCAGACAAGCCTTCACGACGGTCGCGATAGCTGCCTTGCTTCCGCTACCGGCACTCGCCGACGAACTGTCAGAGTCCCGGGTCAAGGAACTTGTGCTGGAAGCAATCCGCGAGAACCCGGAGATTGTCATGGAGGCCGTCGCCATCCTTGAACAAAGGCAGGCGCAAGCGCAGGAGCTCAGTCAGGCCCAAGTTCTGAATGACCAGCGCGATCTGATCGAGAACGATCCGAATGCGCCGGTTCTCGGCAACGCGGAAGGGGACGTCACCGTTGTGGAATTTTTCGACTACAACTGTCCTTATTGTCGGCGGGTCAAACCCGAGGTGCGGGCTTTGATCGAAGACGATCCAAACATTCGCCTCGTCTATCGTGAATGGCCCATTCTCGGAGACGGATCGGTGTTCGCCGCGAAAGCGGCCTTGGCAGCGCGCAAGCAGGACAAATACGAAGAGTTTCACTGGGCGATGATGGGGCTGGAAGGCCGCGCGGAAGAGGCCTCCGTGCTGCGCGTTGCCGAGGAGATCGGCCTGGATATCGCACAGTTGCGCAAGGACATGGAGGCCCCCGAGGTCGAAGAGCACATTGCGACATCCATGCAACTGACCCAAGCTCTGGGCTTTAACGGCACGCCGTCTTTCGTGATCGGTGACGCGCTGGTCCCGGGCTTCGTCGAAAAGGCGCAGCTTGTCGACTTGGTCGAGGAAGCCCGCAAAGTCGAAGACTGAAATTCTGTGCCCGGACCGCCCTTGGGTGGTCCAGGCACTGCATCAAGCGGCCGCAGGTTCCACGTTGTAGCCCGCATCCCGAATGATCGCTAGGACTTGATCGGCTGGTAACACGCTGGCGACACGCACATGTCGGGCAGAAAGGTCACATTCTACGCCTGCATTCGGATCTGCGCTCTTCACCGCGCTTTCGATTGCTGCGGTGCAATGTCCACAGCTCATGTCCGGAACGCTGAACTTCATCGGAACCACTCCTTGATCTGATTTCTGTCGGTGACATGGGGCTTCCCCCCGCTGGAAGGTCAAGTGAAGAAATTTATTTGGCGCCCTCCCATTGACCCTCCAGTAACTGGAAGCCTCATATTCCACTTCGAATGGAAAAACAGGTGACACATATGCCCGAACCCAAACAGATCAGCCTGCCGATCGAAGGCATGTCATGTGCGTCCTGCGTTGGCAGGGTCGACCGCGCATTGAATGCAATCGACGGCGTAGAGGATGTGTCGGTGAATCTTGCATCCGAAACCGCGCGTATGAGCGTGGACGCGCTCAAACGCGTTCCGGAAATCATCGAAACCCTTCGCGAGCTGGGCTACCCCGCGCGGACGGCCAAGGCCGAACTCACGATTGCAGCCATGTCCTGTGCCTCTTGCGTCGGGCGGGTCGACAAGGCGCTTTCCGCGGTGCCTGGAGTGGTCGAGGTGAACGTCAACCTCGCCTCCGAGACGGCGACGGTGGTTTACGTCGAAGGTCTTGTCACGACATCCGATCTGGTAAATGCAAGCGGCGCGGCAGGGTATCCAGCAACCGTGGCAACGGCCCAAGCCGGTGACGACAGGGTTGCGCGCAAGGAGGAAGAGGCTCAGGCGCTTGCCAAACGGGTCACCTTTGCAGCCATCCTCGCCTTGCCGGTCTTTTTGATCGAGATGGGTGGCCACGTCATTCCGGCCGTTCATATGCTTATCGAGACCACGATTGGTCAGCAGACGAGTTGGCTTCTTCAATTCGTTCTCACGACAATCGTTCTCTTCGGCCCGGGCCGGACGTTTTACACCAAGGGTTTCCCGGCCTTGTTCCGGGGTGCCCCCGACATGAACAGCCTCGTCGCGGTCGGCACCGGGGCGGCTTACCTTTATTCCGTGGTTGCGACATTCGTACCGTCGGTCCTGCCTGACACGCTGCGCACCGTCTATTTCGAGGCGGCAGCGGTCATCGTCGTTCTGATCCTTCTGGGGCGGTTTCTTGAAGCGCGCGCCAAGGGGAGAACGGGCGCGGCCATCCAGAAGCTATTAGGGCTTCAGGCGCGGACTGCACGCGTGATGCGGGACGGAGAAAGCGTCGAGATCGAGATCGATGCGCTGGTTCAGGGTGACATCGTCATCGTGCGCCCTGGTGAACGCATCGCGGTCGATGGCGAGGTCATCGAGGGGACCAGCCGCGTCGACGAAAGCATGCTGACAGGCGAGCCGATCCCCGCTGAAAAAGGTGCCGGAGATACGGTGACCGGCGGGACGGTCAACGGCGCCGGAAGCCTGCAGTTCCTCGCCACGCGGGTCGGCGCCGACACGACCCTGGCGCAGATTATTCGCATGGTCGAAGAGGCCCAGGGCGCCAAACTGCCGATCCAGGGATTGGTCGACCGGATCACCTTGTGGTTCGTGCCTGCCGTGATGGCGATCGCGGCGGCGACCGTGCTGGTCTGGCTGTTTTTCGGGCCTGATCCGGCCCTGACGATGGCGCTGGTCGCCGGTGTGTCGGTGCTCATCATCGCGTGCCCCTGCGCGATGGGGCTTGCGACGCCGACCTCGATCATGGTCGGGACGGGACGTGCTGCGGAAATGGGCGTCCTGTTCCGCAAGGGCGACGCCTTGCAGCTACTTGATTCCGTTGATGTGGTCGCCCTCGACAAGACAGGCACGGTGACCGAGGGGCGACCCGCACTGACTGACCTTGTGCTGGCGGAAGGGTTCGATCGTTCAACAACGCTCTCGAAGATCGCCGCCGTGGAGTCGCTCTCCGAGCATCCTGTCGCGGACGCCATCGTCCGCGCCGCCCGGGGCGACGGCGCCCCGCTTGTGGGGGCCGAAGGTTTCCAGTCGGTCACCGGTTACGGCGTGCGCGCCTTGGTCGAAGGCGCGGAGGTGTTGGTTGGGGCCGACCGCTACATGACGCGGGAAGGCATTGACATCTCGGCATTGGCACCAGAGGAAACGAAGATCGCGAGCAAGGGTCGGACGGCGCTTTACGCTGCCATAGATGGACGTATCGCCGCCGTGATCGGCGTCGCCGATCCGGTCAAACCGGCAAGCCGCGCAGCCATCGCAGCGCTGCACGAAAAGGGTCTTGCGGTTGCGATGATCACCGGGGACAAACGCGAAACCGCCGAAGCCATCGCCCGCGAAACCGGCATCGACCATGTCGTCGCCGGCGTTCTGCCAGACGGCAAGGTCGCGGCGCTCAACAGTTTGCGCGAGGGCGGCAAGCGCATCGCCTTTGTCGGCGACGGGATCAACGACGCCCCGGCGCTGGCGCATGCCGATGTGGGCATCGCCATTGGAACCGGCACCGATGTGGCCATCGAATCTGCGGATGTCGTCCTGATGTCGGGCGATTTGCGCGGCGTGGTGAACGCCTTCGAAGTATCGCGGCGGACCATGCGCAACATCCGGCAGAACCTGTTCTGGGCCTTTGCCTACAACGTGGCACTTATTCCGGTCGCTGCCGGGGTGCTCTATCCGGCCTTTGGGTTGCTCCTGTCACCAATCCTTGCGGCGGGTGCGATGGCGTTGTCCTCGGTGTTTGTCCTGACCAATGCCCTGCGGCTGCGGCGCATCGCGCCTGCGATGGACGAGCAGCGCGCAATCCCGGCAGAGATGGCAGCCGCCACTCCTGCTCCAGCAGAATAACGGAGGTCCGACATGAACATCGGAGACGTTGCCCGACAATCGGGTGTGCCCGCCAAGACGATCCGCTACTACGAGGACATCGGTCTGATCCGCCCGAACCGTAGCGAGAACGGCTATCGCGCGTTCACCGAGAACCATGTTCACAAGCTGGCGTTTCTGGGTCGCGCACGGGCCTTGGGGTTCACCATCGAAGATTGCAGGACGCTCCTGTCGCTCTACGAGGATGAAAACCGCGAAAGCATGCAAGTGAAGGCGGTTGCGGAAGACCATCTGCGCCAGATCGAGGAAAAGATCGCGAAACTGCAATCCATGCGCGCGACGCTCGCCGAACTGGTGGAAAAATGTGCCGGGGATCACCGGCCCGACTGCCCCATCATCGAGGATCTGTCGCCGGAGCGGTTGGCCAAGTGACAGGCAAGAAGGGGCTGTACCTCAGAACCAGATCGCGCGGACCGGCATCCAGATACCCATGAAGATCATCATCAGGTTTTCCGTCAGCGAAATGAACCCCAGCGGGACGGAACTGTCACCGCCGACGCAGGCGCATTTCAGCTCTCTCTTGTCGATATAAACAGCCTTGAACACGCTGACAGCGCCTACCGTGCCGATAAACAGGGCGACAGGCGCCGAGAGCCACAGCAGCGCGCCGGCAGTCATCAGGACAGCTGCCAACGCTTCGCCGAACGGGTAGACCTTGCCGTATCGCACCCATTTGCGCGCCAGCAGATCGTAGTTGAGGAACATCGTCGAAAACCCTTCGACATCCTGCAATTTCTGGATCGCGAGAATGGTCATGGACAGCGAAATGAACCATTCGAACCCCCGCAAGGTAAGGACCGACCCGTACTGGTGCCAAGACAGGCCCAATGCCAACAGCGCGGCAACGGAAAAGATCGCGATGACCGGCTGGTAGGTCGTGTCGCTTTGCTCTTCCTCGGGTGGGTCAATGTCGAAAAACACCCTGAGATCATCGTAACCGCCGATCCGTTCGTCCCCGATGAAAGTCTGCGGCGTCGTCTCGACCCCGTGCTTCTCCATGAAAGCATCGGTGTCTTCACGGGTGTCAAGCGGATGGTCTTCCACCTCGAAGCCTTGCCGCTCCAGCAGGTCTTTCGATTTCAGACCGTAGGGGCAGACATGGCCCGGCATGACCATGCGATAAAGCTGCGCGGATTTACTGTCTGTGTCGCGGGGCATGTCCTTTCCTCCTTATCCGCTGCACGTAAGTTGACCACGGAACCCGGCTTCGTAGTCGGTTCCCGCGCTGACGATCAGATCGGTCAGGTCACCGTTCGTCTCTGCGATCTCGGCCGACAGCGGGCCTTCAGAAAATGCATTTTCGCCCTGCGCATTCAGGCGCACCAGATCACCGCTGATCTTCATTGCGGCGGCAGACCCTTCGCCGGTTTCACCAGTCACCAGTACAGCCGGACTGTCCGAGGTGTAAGCAAAGCGGCAATTTCCGCCATTCGGGAACACCGCAGCGATTTCGTCTTCCGTCAGAAACTCAGGATCGACCTTCGACACGACCTCCGTTTGAAGCGCCTGTTGCGCATCCACAACCTGCGCCGGCGTTTCGCTTCGCGTGGCCGATGCTTCGCCGTTTGCTCCAATGTCAGCAATAAGGTAGCGCATTTCGGCGATTTCCTTGTCCTGCGCATAGATAATGTCGTCTGCGAGCCCCCGGACGCGCGGGTCGGTGATCTCGGCACGAGTCGACGTCATGATGGCGATCGAGTGGTGCGGGATCATGGCGCGCATGTAGGACCTGTCCTGCACCGTGAATTGCCCGCGAACCAGCCAGAGGCTCGCCGCGAAAAGGACTATTGCGCCAACGAAAATCGCGATGTTGGCTTTGGTGTTCTGATACATGGACAACATGTACGCCAACATGATCACGGCCATGGTCGCCCCCATCAGGATGGCCATGTAAAGGCGTGTCTCCGAAAAGAAGATATGGCCCCAAAGATAGGTGTTCAGGTACATCAGAACGAACATGACCACGGTCGATGTTCCGATCATCATAAAGAATCGTGAGTAGTGCATTTCCAGTCACCTCCTTGCAGTTCTCTGTAAAACAACAACATTCCAGCGCTGGAGAGTTCCAAAAGCACGAATTTTCGTAGTTTCAAGGCAACAAAGGCGCGTCGTTTGCCCCGGTTCACGGCTTCTTTTCTTTGCCCCTGACGCGCACTGAATTTTCATGGGTCCGAGGAGATCGCGCCATGCAGAATTTCACGAGACGAGAATTGATTTGTGCCGGTGCGATGGGTTGCTTGCTGCCGACAACTGCCTGGGCCCACAGTGTCAAATTGCCCGATCGGTTCGAACCGCAATTGGTTAACACCCGGCGCGATGACTGGATGAAAGGGGATGTCCACGTCGTTCCTGACGATTTTTTCCTCTATTTCATGCTCAAGGACAGGATGGCCATCCGCTACGGGGTCGGGGTAGGGCGCAAAGGTTTGTACGAACCCGGAGAGTTCACGGTGGCGCGCAAGGCCAAATGGCCGCGGTGGCGACCGACGAACGCCATGATCCGGCGCGAGCCAAATAAATACGCGAAATACAAGGATGGGCTCAAAGGCGGGCCAAACAACCCCCTCGGGGCCCGCGCGCTCTATCTCTACGATGCCGAGGGACGCGATACCTATCTTCGCATTCATGGAACGAACGCCCCGGAGACAATTGGGTCTGCCGTGTCGAATGGATGCGCGCGGTTGACGAATGAACATGTGAAGAATCTGTACGAACGCGTTGAAATCGGCGCCCGCGTCTTCCTGTATCCCAAAGTGACAACGGCGTGAGGAGTGTTCTGTCGCCTTGAAGTTCCTCTTCCGGAAATGGCACAAGTGCGGCAGTTGGCGAAAGCCAGTCTATCATTCATGAGGTGACGGAATTGTCTTTGAGCCGGAGGTCTTTCCTTGGCGGGATGACCGTTGCGCTGGCTGGTACCCGCTTGCCAGCAGCGACACACGAGTTGATCCTCGCGCCCCAATCGATCAAGGCGCACCTTGCTGGGTACGACGTGTCGATGTTGGGCTTCAACGGTGGTCTGCCGGGCCCAGAAGTCAGAATGCGACAAGGACAAACCGCCCGCATTACCCTCGATAACCGATTGGAGGAGGGCGCTCTCGTTCACTGGCATGGGTTGCGGGTTCCAAATCGGATGGATGGTGTCAACGTCCTCACTCAGGATGTGGTCATTCCGGGCGACTCGTATCGTTATCAATTCGGCGTCCCGGATGCCGGCACGTATTGGTATCACTCGCATTACCTGTCTTACGATCAGGTCAGCCGCGGTCTTTTCGGCGCCTTCATCGTCGAGGAGCAAAATGCGCCGGCTGTCGACCATGACATCGTTGTTCAGTTCTTCGATGTCTTGTTGGATCAGTCCGGACAGTACGACGAAGGGTTCAACCCGGCTCATTTCGCGACCGAGGGCCGTATCGGCAATACGGTCACGGCGCTTGTTTCCAATGGAACCAGCAAGAATGTGAGACAAGGCGACCGCCTGCGCTTGCGCCTGATAAATCCCTCTATCGACAGGGTTTACCGTGTCGGGCTGGACGGTCTGGCAGGCAAGATCGTTGCACTGGATGGTATGCCCCTGGCGCAGCCACAGACACTCGAACCCATCCTCCTAGCTCCGGGGCAAAGATGCGATGTGATTGGTGATGCGACCGGGCCTATTAGATTTGACGACAGCTTTGGAGAGCGGACGTTGAGCCTTGGCGAAATCGCTGTTTCCGGCTCTCGTGAGCCTGCGAAAGCGCCCATCACCGCGTTGCCCGCCAACCGAATGCCCGCCCCGCAAGACCCCGGCCAAACCGCGGAGCTGGTGCTTCAGGGAGGTGCGGGAAGCGCGTCCCACAACGGCACAGGGACGTGGGCGCTCAATGACGTATCGGGCCTGCCTCGAACCCCTTTCCTATCCGTCGCGCAGGGGACGACCGCGCGCATTTCGATCCGCAACGAAACCGGGTTTCCACACGTCATGCATCTGCATGGCCACCATTTCTGGGAACTCGATGCGGCGGGGAAAGCCGGTCCATACCGGGACTCGACCTATCTGGATATCGGCGAGACGCGGGATATTCTCGTCGTCTTGGGCAATCCGGGATCCTGGATGCTGCATTGCCACATGTTGAGCCACCAAGCCGACGGTATGGCAACGTGGATCAGAGTCGGCTGAGGGTCGAGACGGATACATACCGTTACAAATCTCTGAATGATAACAGGCCTTTCGCCGTCTACGTAACCTGACAAGCGAGAAACAGGTCCATCGACTGCCAATGGGAGCGTTCATTGACCCTGACACCAAAATCTCTCGGCATGACTGCGGCGGCAGGATCAGCCGCCTTGCTGTTGGGGATGTCCCGGTTGATGTTGAAGTTTGCCTGAAGGGTGGCGTTGCTTTCCCTGAGCCGTAGGCTCGGGGTGATCAAACCGAAAGGAAAGCAACACCATGAAGAAGACTACGACATCGCAGGCG
>NZ_JBDOQR010000069.1:0-22247 GCF_039839315.1 Phaeobacter sp. CAU 1743
GCCCTCACGGGCATGCTGGCTGCGGGTGAGTTCGGTCCAGGCCATCGTGGTCTCCGTTCAGTGTCGTACCCGAACAGAAACACAACCTCCTGAACTCACTCAATTAGTTTCAAATCGGGCTCTCAGATCCCCCGCCACAGCGCGAAAGGCAGGCAATTGCGCCTTGCCGCCAACGCGGCTGACCGAGGTGCCGATGTCGATGGCCGGCAGCCTGCCCTTTTCGAACAGCGAGGGCGACAGGTAGATCTGCCCGTCCGTGATGGAAATGAGGTTGGTGGGAATAAAGGCGGAAATATTCTGCGCCTGGGTTTCGATCACCGGCAGAGCAGTCAGCGAACCGCCACCGTGTTCTTCGCGCAGCGGGGTGGCGCGTTCCAGCAGCCGCGAATGAATATAGAAAATGTCACCGGGATAGGCCTCGCGGCCGGGCGGGCGGCGTAACAGAAGCGACAGCTCGCGATAGGCGCGGGCATGGCGGGTCAGATCGTCATAGACGATCAGCACATCACGCCCTTCGTCCATGAAATGTTCAGCCATGGCAGTGGCCGCATAAGGCGCGATGAACTGCAGCCCCGGCGCGTCCTCTCCGCCGGCCACCACGACGATGGTGCGCTCCAGTGCGCCGCCCTTGCGCAGGCTATCGATCACCCGCGCCACCGCCGAAGCCCGCTGCCCGATGGCGCAATAGATCGAGATCACCCCGGTGTCGCGCTGGTTCAGGATGGTATCGACGGCGATGGCCGTCTTGCCGGATTGCCGATCACCGACGATCAACTCGCGCTGACCACGCCCGATGGGCACGGCGGCATCGATCGCCTTGATCCCGGTCTGCAGCGGCACGCTGACCGGCGCGCGGTGCATGATGGGCGGGGCCGCACGTTCGATGGGCGCGCGGTCGCGGCACTGCAGCGGTCCAGCACCATCAATGGGCTGCCCCATCGCATCGACAACCCGCCCCAGCAGCGCGGCACCAACCGGTGTGTCAACGACGCGGCGTGTGCGGTGCACCTTGTCACCGGGGCGGATGCCGACGCTGTCACCCAGTACAATTACCCCGATACGGTCGGTAGCCAGGCTGGAGGCGATACCGGTCTGCCCACCGGCAAAGACCACCAGCTCATCCGCCCTGAGGTCGGGAAACCCGGCGATCCGCGCAATGCCATTGCCAACAGACAGAACCCGGGCAACATCGGTGATTTCGGCCACCGGGGCGGTTTCGGCAAGGATCCGGTCCATCCGGTCGACCAGCCCTGCGGCAATCCGGCCCGCCATGCCCTGCCCGTCTGTGCGCTTGTCATTGCGCCCGCCCTTCTGCCCGTCATGCGGCATCGGCAGCCTCGCTTGCCACGGCATCCAGGCTTTCTTCGATCAGCAGGCCCAGCCGGTCCAGATAGCGCCCTGCCGACCAGTCCAGTACCTGATGGCCCAGCGTCAGACGGATGCCAAAGGTAACATCCCCGGCGGTGGCATAATCCACCTTTATACCCTCTGCGATCTCGTCGTGGATAGCGCGGGTCAGGTGGCGCCGCGCCGCGCTTGGCAGCTCCATGCTGCATTCCACCAGCGCCGCCCCCGGCATGCCTTCCGCTGCCCGTTCCAGCCGCCTGCGCTCCTCAAGGTCGAGCGAGGACAATTGCCGGGCGAACTCTGCCGCCATCTGCTCCGCCAGATCGGCCCCGGCGAAATCCGCCAGAACACGGCGCAGCGCCTGCCCCACGTGGGCGGCTGTGCGCTTTTGCATCTCCAGCACGATTTCAGTGCGGTCCTCCTGCAAATGGTCCAGCCAGGCCGCACGTTTCTGCTCCATGTCTTCGCGCAGATCGGCCTCCAGCTCTTGGCGCAACGCCTCGGCTGCGGCGCGGGCCTTTGCCATCTCGGCCTCCCTATGGCTGTCCAGCGCCTGCCGCTCGGCCCGCAGCGCTTCGGCTTCGGTGACAGCCTCTTCACGCACGCGGCGCGCATCGCCAAGCCGCTCGGCAATCCGTTGTTCCCGCTCGGCCATTGCCTTGGTCACAGGCCCGTAGAGAAAGCGTTTCAGCAACCAGATCAGAACGAGGAAGTTCACCAGTTGCGCCGCGACGGTCAGCCAGTCGATCTGCACCGGATCATCCTCCGCCCGGGAGCGCCGCAGTCAGAGCGGCGATGTCCACGAATGGGTTAGCAAACAGCAGAATCATCGCCACCACGAAACAGTAGATCGCGGTGGATTCGATCATCGCAAGACTGACGAAAAGGGTGCGGGTGATCGTCGGGGCGGCGTCCGGCTGCTGTGCAAGGGACTGCAGCGCCTGCGCCGCGGCCCGGCCTTCGGCCAGCGCGGGGGCGATGGCACCGATGGTGATGGTCAGCCCCGCCGTGACAATCGAGGCGATGGCGATCCAGACGGAAGCGTCCATGATCAGGGTTCCTTTCGTGTTTGGCTGTGACCAGTTTGGTTGGCAGGGGCGGCGCCGACACCAGACGACAGCGATCGGCTGCTGCGCGCGCCCGAGGCGATGTAAACCATCGCCAGAACGGCAAAGATATAAGCTTGGATCAGGCCGGTCAGCAGGCCCAGAACCTGCATGACCACCGGAAAGAAGAACGGCGCCACGCTGATCAGGATGCCGACGATGATCGTGCCGCTCATGACATTGCCGTATAGGCGCACGGCCAGGGCAACGGTCCGCGATGCCTCTGACACCAGATTGAAGGGCAGCATGATGGGGCTGGGCCGCACATAGGTCTTCAGGTAACCGCCGATCCCCTGCCGAGCGATGGAAAAGGCGGGCACTGCCACCAGCACCGCGATGGCCAGCGCCGCAGTGGTGGAGAGGGAGCCGGTAGGCGGCACATAGCCGGGCACCACCGACAGCAGGTTGGCGGCGGCGATGAACAGGAACAGGGTTCCGATAAAGGGCAGATAGCGCGCGCCGTCACCGCCGCTGATCTCGGAAATCTGGTCGCGGATGGCGGTAACGATGACCTCCAGCATGACCTGCCAGCGGGAGACCTTTTCGCCCGTCGACAGGCGCGAGGTGACCAGCCAGGACCCGGCGGCCAGCAGCGCCATCACCAGCCAAGTGAACGCCACGGTGGCGGTCAGCTGCAACCCGTTCCATTCGGCCAATACCCATTGATCGGGACTGATCTGCATCACGGTGTCTCCGCCTGTGTCATTCATCACCCCCTTCGCGCTGCACCCAGTACCAGGCGTTGAGACAACCCAGCGCCGCACCAGCCAAAAGCAGGATCAGCGTCCAGGACCGGTGCGACTGGACGCGTCCATCGATCCAGACGCCCAGCGCGACGCCCAGAACCACCGGCACCGCAACTGACCAGCCGACAAGACCGAACATCCCCAGCCCATAAAGCGCGCTGCGCTGCGGGTGCTTTTGTGCCGCCTGTTTGCGACGGGCCTTGCGGACGATCTCTTCCGCCTCCTCTGCGTCGGGCCGTTCGCCGTTCATAGCGCCTGCTCCAGTTCCAGGAACCGGCGCACGATCTGTGCCTCCAGCCGAGCCAATGCTGCGCGGGCGGCCCGTTCGCTTTGCTCGGCGGCGCGGAAATCGGCCTGCGCCCGCTGTTGCACCGTCTGCAGATCATCGCCCAGCACCGCGCCGGAGGTGGAGACCAGCACCTCATCCCCGACCTTCACCAGTGTTCCGGAATGGATCCCGGCATAGCGCACCTGCCCGCCCGTCTCCTCGTAAGTCAGGATGCCCGGGGCCAGCTGAGAGACATAATCGATATGGTGCGGCAACATCCCGAATGCGCCATCCGGCCCTTCGGCCACGATACGCACGACCTCCAGATCAAGGCACAGCCGGTCGGGCAGCAGGATCTTAAGCCGCATGTCCCGCCCCCTCTTTCTGCGCCAGATCCGCCACCGTTCCGATCATGTAAAAGGCGCTTTCGGGATGATCGCGGAACTCATCATTCATGATGCGCTCACAGGAAGACAGCGTCTCACTCAGCGGCACGAAACGCCCCGGTATGCCGGTCATCTTTTCGGTGGAGTAAAACGGCTGTGTCAGAAACCGTTCGATCTGCCGGGCGCGGCGCACGGTGGCGCGGTCCGTTTCCGAAAGCTCCTCCAGCCCCAGCATGGCGATGATATCCTTGAGATCCTCGTACTCGGCCAGCGTGTTGCGCACCGCGCTGGCGATCATGTAGTGGCGGGTGCTGACAACCCCCGGCGTCAGCATCCGGGAAAAGGATTTCAGCGGGTCGATGGCGGGATACAACCCTTCGGAGGCCTTCTTGCGCGACAGGGTGATCGAGGCTGACAGGTGCGAAAACGTATGCGTCGCCGCCGGGTCGGTGAAATCATCAGCCGGCACGTAGACCGCCTGAATCGAGGTCATGCTGCCCCGGCTGGTGGAGCAGATCCGCTCTTCCAGATCAGCCAGCTCGGTGCCCAGCGTCGGCTGATAACCCACCCGCGACGGGATCCGCCCCAGAAGGCCCGAAACCTCGGAGCCGGCCTGCACGAAACGATAGATATTGTCGATCAGCACCAGAACATCGCGGTTCAGATCGTCGCGGAAATACTCGGCAATGGTCAGCGCCGCATGGCCGACGCGGAACCGCACGCCGGGGGTTTCGTTCATCTGGCCAAAGACCATGACGGTGCGGTCCAGCACCCCGGCCTCCTCCATGTCGCGATGCAATTCCTCGGCTTCGCGGCAGCGTTCCCCGATGCCACAGAACAGGCTGATACCCTCGTATTCGGCGACCATATTGTGGATCATCTCGGTGATCAGAACGGTCTTGCCGACACCGGCGCCCCCGAACAGCCCCGCCTTGCCGCCGCGTTCCAGCGGGCTGAGCAGGTCAATCGCCTTGATCCCCGTCTCAAACAACTCACCCTCGGCCCGGCGCCGGGACAGCGGCACCGGCGTGCCATGGATCGATCGGCGCGGCATGTCACCGGGCAGCGGGCGTCCGTCAATGGAATCGCCGAACAGGTTGACCATGCGTCCAAGCAGGGCAGGCCCCACCGGCACCGAGAGCGGCAGACCGGTGTTGCGCACCGGCATGCCAAGGCGCAGCTCCGTGTTGGGGTTCAGGATCAGCCCGCGCGCAGTCTCCCGCCCCGGCAGGCTGGCGACCTCGATGGTGATCGCGGGATCGGACAGGGTGACCAGACGAGTGCCGATTGCAGGCAGCTCTGCTGCGAACCGGACATCGGCGATGCTGCCCTCGATGGCAGTGATATGGCCAATGGATGCGCTGTCGGACACGTCGGATCCTTTTGTTGCACCTGTGCTGCAAGCCTATCAGAAACAGGCGTTTGGTGCTGATATTATGACCCATCGGCGCATTCACCTTGATTGGAGTCAATTCAATGACACGGGAATCAGACTATTCTGCCTATGATTTCCGCACCCGGGCGGAGCGGATCCGCTGCACCCGGTGTTTGTCTTATGACGCACAACCAAAGGTGTCCCATGGCCAAAACTCAATCTGAATCGAAAACCTCCGGCGGCTTTGATCAGGCGGCGCAGGCTCTGTTTTCCGCCAATCCTCTGCTGGGCCCGCAGGCGCATCAATTCTGGGAAGTCCAGGAAAAGATCCTGCAAGAGGCCGAACAATTTTCAAAACACTGGTTCGACCGCCGCCACACGGCGGCCCGCACCGCATTGCAGGCCACGGCAGAGCTGTTCGGCACTGCTCCGGTCGATCCGGGTGCGGCGGCCAAGGTGCTGCACGACTGGCAGATGCAATCCGCCGAGCGGGTGGCCGAAGACGTCCAGGAATGGGTCGATTTCTGCACCCGCAGTGCAGAATATGTCACCGCCGGTGAAGTCAGCGCCAACAAGGAAACGCTGGATTCGGTCTCCGCTGCGGTGGAGGATGCAGAGCACGGCCACGCAATTCCGGTGTGACCCGGCCGCCACCTGACATTTCCGGATGGGCAGTTTCCAGGTTGTCCCGCACCGCGTGACGGAGAGTGATATGGCACCGGTGACGGGCACAGCACCAGACGCCTTGCCTTTCGCCCTGCCTGCAGCGGATGTCGCTGCGGCGCTGGCCTGCGATCCGGCCCGCGGCCTGAACGCCGCCGAAGTTGCCGCCCGCCGCGCCCGCCACGGCAGAAACCAGCTGCGGGCCCAAAAGCCGCAAAGCGCGCTGCTGCTTCTGGCGCATCAGTTCCGCAGCATCATCATCTGGCTGCTGGCCATGGCAGCCGGGCTGTCCTTTGCTTTCGGTGACATTCCAGAAGGTCTGGCGATCCTGGTGGTGATCCTGTTCAACGGCGCCATCGGGTTTTTCACCGAATTGCGCGCGGTCCGCTCGATGGAGGCATTGCTGCGCATTGCCGAAGTCAGGACGCTGGTGCGCCGCGACGGCAGAGTGCGCCGGATCGATGCCCGCGCGCTGGTTCCGGGAGATATCGTGATCCTCGATGCCGGAGACATCGTCACCGCCGATCTCCGTCTGCTTCAGGCCTCGAACCTGCAAAGCGATGAATCGATCCTGACCGGGGAATCCCTGCCCGTTTCCAAGAGTATCGACCCGGTCGCCCCGGAGGCCGGGATCCCAGACCGTCACAACATGGTGTTCAAGGGGACCGCGATCACCCGCGGCGCCGGAGAGGCCATCGTCGTGGCCACCGGGATGACAACCGAAATCGGCCAGATCAGTGCCCTGACAGAAACCGCCGAGGCCGAGATATCGCCACTGGAGCGGCGGCTGGACAGGCTCGGCCACCGGCTGGTCTGGCTGACGCTGGCTCTGGCCGCGTTGATGATTGCAGCGGGCGTTCTGCGCGGTCACGCGCTGATCGACATGATCCGCACCGGCACGGCGCTGGCGGTGGCGGCGGTGCCCGAAGGCCTGCCGATCGTCGCCACCCTCTGTCTGGCGCGCGGCATGTGGCGCATGGCGGCGCACAATGCGTTGATCACCCGGTTGTCCTCGGTAGAAACTCTGGGGGCAACGACGCTGATCCTCACTGATAAGACCGGCACACTGACAGAGAACAAAATGGCGGCGGTGCGCTACCTGTTCGAAGGCGCCGAGGTCCGGCCCGCGAAAAATGCCGCCGCACCGGCTGACGACCGCTTCGATCTGGCGCTGCGGATCGGGGTGCTGTGCAACAATGCCGAAACCGGCAATCCGGCCACCGGAGACAGCGCCAGCGGTGAGCCAATGGAGGTCGCACTGCTGCACGCCGCCCAAGCAGCCGCGATGACCCGCGCGAAGCTTGAGCGGGATTTTCCCCAGGTGGCCGAACACGCCTTTGACCCCGAGCATAAGATGATGGCCAGCGTCAACCGCGCCGCGGACGGGGACCGGGGCGGGTTCATCTACGCCATCAAAGGCGCGCCCGAAGCGGTGATCGAAGCCTGCGACACTCACTTGCTGCCGGATGGTCCGGCGCCGCTGGATGGCCCAGCGCGGCAGGAATGGGCAGCCCGGCAAAGCGCCGCCGCGCGCGAGGGGCTGCGGCTGCTGGCGCTGGCAATCAAACACTCCGAAATACCCGACGAAAATCCCTATCAGGGCCTGACGCTGGTGGGGTTGGTGTGTTTCCTTGACCCGCTGCGCGCTGATGTGCCCGATGCGATCCGCGCCAGCCTGGCGGCCGGGGTGCGGGTCGCGATGATCACCGGCGATCATGCAGACACCGCGGCAACAATTGCGCGGGACGCCGGTTTAACTCTGGGCGACCTCACGGTGATCGAAGGCGATGACCTGCGGGATTTCGACCCTGATACGGCGGATTTCGCCTTGCGTGACAGGGTGCTGGCGGCAGATGTCTTTGCCCGTGTGGCGCCGGAAACGAAACTGACGCTTGTGCGCCTGTTCCAGCAGGCCGGGCATGTGGTAGCCATGACCGGCGATGGCGTCAACGATGCCCCGGCGCTGAAGAAATCAGACATCGGCATCGCCATGGGCAAACGCGGTACACAGGTCGCGCGCGAGGCGGCCGATGTGGTGCTGAAAGACGATGCCTTCGGCACCCTGATCGAGGCCATGTGGCAGGGGCGGGTGATCTTTGACAATATCCGCAAATTCGTCCTCTACCTGATGTCCTGCAACGTCAGCGAGGTACTGGTTGTCGGCATCGCCGTCGGCGCCGGTCTGCCCGCACCGCTTCTGCCCTTGCAGATCCTGTTCCTGAACCTCGTGACCGACGTGTTTCCAGCCTTTGCACTGGGGCTGGGCAAAGGAGACAGAGCGATCATGTCCCGGCCGCCCCGCGATCCCTCGGAGCCCATTGCCGGACGGCCGGAATGGGCGTTGATCGGTGTTCTCAGCCTGCTGATCACCGGCGCGACACTGTCGGGGTTTGCTCTGGCGCTCTACTGGCTGCGATTGGAGACCGGGCAGGCGATCACGGTGGCCTTCGTGACACTGGCCCTGGCGCAGCTGTGGAATGTCTTCAATGTGCGGGGGGACAGCGGGCGGCAACTGGTCAACGACGTGACGGGGAACCCATACATTTGGGCAGCGCTGGCCCTTTGTGCTGGTCTGGTGGCACTGGCGTTGTGGCTGCCGTCGCTGTCGGCGCTGCTGGATCTTCCCGACCCCGGCCTGCCGGGATTGGGTCTGGCTGCAGCGCTCAGCCTGGTGCCGTTGATTGCCGGGCAGATCCTGCTGCTGTTCAACCTCACACCGGGACATGACCGCGAGCTGGGAACACAGCCGTCAGGCCGGGCCAGCCTTCGGGGGCGCGACGTTGAACGCGGTTGATCTGCTGCTGGCCGGATCAGTGGTTTTCACAGCGGCCTTTCTGCGTGGTTATTCGGGGTTCGGTTTTTCGACTGTCCTGATGGCCGGACTGATCTTCTGGCTGCCTGCCAGCCAGATCGCGCCGATGTCCATCGCGCTTGAGATCATGGCATCGCTGGGACAATCACGCAGCGTGCTGAGGGATGTGGAGCGCCGCGCCCTTGCCTATCTGCTGCTGGCCGGGTTGATCGGCAATCCGATCGGGGTGGCACTGCTGGATCATGTACCGGATCAGGCGATGCGGATCGGCGTGCACGTCTTGATCATCGGCGCGGTGTTGACGCTGCTGCTGCGGCCCATCCGGCCCACAGTTCCAACCGCCATGGTTCTGTCCCTCGCCGGCTTCATTGCCGGTGTGGTCAATGGCGCCACCGCAATGAGCGGGCTGGTGCTGGGCCTGTTCTTCACCACGACCGCGATCAGTTCACGGGCCATGCGGGCGACAATGATCGCCTATTTCTTCTTCACTGATCTCTGGGTTGGCGCGCTTCTGACGGTATCCGGTCATTACAGCGGGCAGATCCTTTGGCATATCGCAGCCGCCCTGCCCCTGCTGTTCATCGGCCTGTGGCTGGGCTCAATCTGTTTTGCCCGCTATGGAAGCCACGACAGGCGTTTTCGCCGCATCGTGCTGTGGCTGCTTCTGGCGCTGTGTCTTATCGGCTTGGGCCGGGCTCTACTGTAGTCAGGACACCCTGGCGGAGAGATACTCCACCAGATGATCGAAACTGTCCATCTGGGGATAATCCGCTTCGGGCATCTCCAGAGCGAACCGTTTGCCCAGCGCGGTGACGAGGTTCAGGAAATCGATTGAATCGATGTCGAACTCATCCCGCAGATCGGCGCTGCTGTCGATGTCGTCCAGCGGGATATCCGGCGCGATCCGGGTCAGCTCTTCGCCAAGGGCCTGTTCTATCTCGGTGCGGGTCATAGGGTTTCGGGCTCCTGTAGAAATCGGTCGATGGCGCGCAGGAACAGCGCGCCGCGGTGGCCGTCGCTGACGCGGTGGTCTGCGGCCAGTGTCAGGGTTGCGATCTGGCGCGGCACCACCTTGCCGTCCACCACCCAGGGGCGCAGCGCGGGCGTACCGATGCCGACGATGGCCACCTGTGGTGGGTAGATCACCCCGAACAGCCCGTCGATGCCGCGGTCACCCAGACTGGTGAGGGTGATGGTGGCATCCGACAATTCGCGCGCCTTGAAGCGGCCCGCGCGCACCCGCCCGATCAGATCGCGCATCTGCGCCATCAACCCGTCGCGCTCCTGCGCGGCCACATCGAACAGCGCGGGCGCCACCAGCCCGCCACCGCGCAGGGCGATGGCAAGACCGATATGGGCCTCCTTGGCCGGGATGAAGGTGCCACCTTCGAAATGGCCATTGAACTCGGGGTATTTCTTCAGCGCCCGCGCCATGGCGCGCAGGTAGAACACCGGCGGTAGCACACGGTCCTCGGGCGCGCGGGTTTCGTTCATCTCAGTGATGAAGTCATCAAGCGTGGTCAGATCCACCTGATGGGTGAGGTAGAAATGCGGAATTTCCTGTTTGGAGCGCGACATCGCGGCGGCAATCGCCTGCCGCATGGCGCTGAGGCCGGTGTCCTGCGTCGCAGTCTTGCCGCCTGCCGTGATATGGGCGGCGACATCTGCGTGGCGAATCGGCTGGCCGGATGGCACCGAGATTGCACTGAGGTCCACACCCTTTTCAGCCGCCAAGCGTCGTGCCGCTGGAGAAGCGACAATGCGTGTACCGGTGGGAACAGATGGTGCCGGTTGCGGAGGCTCTGCGACCGCCCGGGGTTTGGGCTTTTCGGACTCTGGCACAGGCGCAGGTTCAGCAGTCCGCCCATCTGCTGTCTCCCCGGTATCGATCCGTGCCAGCGGCGTTCCTACGGGCACGCTCTCCCCGATGCCGACCAGCCATTCCGTCACCGTTCCGGTCTCGTAGCACTCTATCTCGATGGCGCCTTTCTGGGTTTCCACCACGGCGATGATATCGCCGTGCATGACGGGTTGGCCCACGGCCACCACCTGTTCCATCAGGGTGCCCGCCTCCATATCCGCCCCAAGCGAGGGCATGAGGAAATCGCTCATGGGGTCGCCCCCATCACCCGGTGGGCGGTGGCGAGGATCTCCGCCACCTGCGGGATCGCCGCCTGTTCCAGATGCGCCGCATAGGGGATCGGCACCTCGGCGCTGCACACCCGGGCCAAGGGGGCGTCCAGATCCCAAAAGGCCTCTTCCGCCAGGATCATGCCAATCTCAGCAGCCAGGCTGCCGCTCTTCCAACCCTCATCCACCATCACAGCGCGGCGGGTCTTGCGCACCGAGGACAGGATCGTCTCCCGGTCCAGGGGCCGCAGAGAGCGCAGGTCGATCACCTCGGCGTCGATGCCTTCCTGCGCCAGCGCCTCGGCCGCCTCCAGCGTCTTGAACAGGGATCCGCCATAGGTGATCAGCGAGATATCCGTGCCCGTCCGCCGGACCACGGCGCGGTCGATATCCACGGGACCAGCGTTTTCAGCCAGCTCGCCCTCGCGGTTATAAAGCATGACGTTTTCAAAGATCAGCACCGGGTCAGGATCGTTGAGCGCGGTCCAGAGCATACCGCGCGCGTCCTCCAGCGTCGCCGGTGCCAGCACCCGCAGGCCGGGGATATGGGCGTACCAGCCCTCCAAAGAGTGCGAATGCTGCGCCGCAAGTTGCCGCCCCGCGCCAGTGGCCATGCGGATCACCACGGGCACCCCGAACTGGTTGTTCGACATATGGCGGAAGGTGGCGGCGGTGTTGAGGATCTGGTCCAGCGCCAGCAGCGAGAAGTTGACCGTCATTACCTCGACAATGGGCCGCATCCCAGCCATCGCAGCACCGATCCCGGCACCGGTGAAACCGGATTCGGACAGGGGCGTGTCGCGGATGCGATCCTCGCCAAACTGATCGAGCAGCCCCTTGGAGACCGCATAGCAGCCACCGTAGCGGCCAACGTCCTCTCCCATCAGGAACACGCGGGGATCACGGGTCATGGCGTCCACGATCCCGGCACGCACCGCCTCGCGGTAGGTGGTAGAGATGGGTTGGCCGGGCGGCGCGACCTCGGGCGGCGCGGGCCGATCAGGCGACATTACATATTTGGCGAGGTCCGCCACCGGTTCCTCTGTGCCACTCTCAGCAAAGGCGACGGCCTCGGCAATCTCGGCGTTAACCTCTGCGGTGATGTCATCCACTTCGCCCGCGCGCAGCAGATGATTTTCCTCGGCCCAGGTCTGGAACCGGACGATTGGCCCCTTGGCGCGCCAGTCGGCGACCTCCTCCTTGGGGCGGTAAAGCTGGGCATCGAACATGGAATGCGCGCGGAAACGGTAAGTGCGGCATTCCAGAAATTGCGGCTTGCCGGAGTCGGCGATGGCCTTCAGAGCCTTCCGCGCAGCGCCTTCAACGGCGACGATATCCATGCCGTCGACCACGTGGCTGTCGATGCCATAGCTGGCCGCCTTGGCGTGAATGTCGGTCTGCGATTCCGAGCGGTCCAGCGCCGTGCCCATGGCATAGCCGTTGTTTTCACAAACGAACAAAACCGGCAGATCCCAGAGCGCGGCAAGGTTCAGGCTTTCGTGGAACTCGCCTTCGGCCACCGCGCCCTCGCCAAAGAAACAGGCGGTCACGGCGTCGGCTCCTTGCATCCGGTCGGCCAGCGCAAGGCCAGCGGCCAGAGGCAAGCCACCGCCGACGATGGCATTGCCGCCGTAGAAATTGTGATCGCGGCTGAACATGTGCATCGAACCGCCCCGCCCCCCGGCGCAGCCTTCGGCCTTGCCGTACATTTCCGCCAGGACGCGGCCCATGGGCACCCCGCGCATCAGCGCATGACCGTGTTCGCGGTAGGTGGCGACCACCCGGTCCTGCGGGCTGAGCAGCGGGATGATGCCCGCCGCAACCGCTTCCTCCCCATCATAGAGATGCAGGAACCCACGGATTTTTTCGCGGGAGTAGAGTTCGGCGCATTTGTCCTCGAAATGGCGGATGCGGATCATCGCCTTCAGCAGCTCGCGGACATGGGCGTGGTCTAGGCGGGGTTTCACATGGTCGATGCTCATGTCTCGTCACTTTCCAGGGTTGAGATATCGCCCTCGGGCAGGCCCAGCTCGCGTGCTTTCAGAAGGCGGCGCATGATCTTGCCGCTGCGGGTCTTGGGTAGGTTTTTGCGAAAGGCGATCTCTTTCGGGGCGACCGCAGGCCCCAGCCGTTTGCGGGCGTGCCCCAGCAGATCAAGCCGCAGATCCTCATCCGGCTCATACCCCGGTTTCAGCGCCACATAGGCCTTCACCAGCTCACCCGCGGTTTCATCGGGAATGCCGATAACGCCGACCTCGGCGACGGCCTCATGCTCCATCAGGGCGCTTTCAACCTCAAATGGGCCAATCAGATGCCCGGCGCTTTTGATCAGGTCATCGGCGCGGCCCACAAACCAGAAATACCCGTCCGCATCGCGCATCGCGAGGTCACCGGTCAGGTACCAGCCATCGCGGAAGCATTTGTCATAGCGCGCCTGTTCATGCAGGTAGCCACGCATCATCGACGGCCAGCCGGGACGCAGGGCCAGTTCTCCCATCGCCTGCGGCTCGGTCAGGGCGCGCAGAGAGTCTCCTTCCGGGTCCATTTCGACGATTCCCGCCTCGATCCCCGGCAGCGGCCTTCCCATGGAGCCGGGTTTCACATCCATCGCGGCATAATTGGCGATCATGATCCCGCCGGTTTCGGTTTGCCACCAATTGTCGTGGAACGGCTGACCAAAGGCCGCGTTTCCCCAGATCACCGCCTCGGGGTTCAGCGGCTCGCCGACGCTGGCCATGAACCGCAAGGCGGGGAAATCACGCCCCTGAAGCGCCTCGGTGCCCGCCTTCATCAGCATGCGGATGGCCGTTGGCGCGGTGTACCAGACATTGACGCCCTCGCGTTCCAGAATGTCATACCAGCGGGCGACGTCAAACTCGGCCTCGTCAACGATCATCGAAACGCGGTTGGTCAGGGGCGCGACGATCCCGTAGGACGTGCCGGTAACCCAGCCCGGATCGGCGGTGCACCAATAGGTATCGCCCGCCCGCAGATCCAGCGCGATGCGCCCGGTCCAGTTGTGGGCGACCACCGCCTGATGCACATGCACGACGCCCTTCGGCTTGCCAGTGGTGCCCGAGGTAAAATGCAAAAGGGCTGTGTCCTCGGGGTCCATGGCTTCGGTGGTGAACTCCTCCGAGGCATCCGCCATCAGGTCGGTCAGCGGCAAGGTATCCTCTGCGGCCTGATCAATGACAAAGACCTTCCGCAGATCCGGCAGACCCGGGCGCAGGGCTTTCACCTTGCGCTTATAAAGCCGCGCGGTGGTGATCAGCGCATTGGCGCCCCCGATCTCCATCCGCGAGCGGATCGGCTCGGGACCGAAGGCCGAAAACAGCGGACAGAAGGTGCAGCCTGCCTTCAGCGTGCCAAGGGCGGCGATGTAAAGCTCCGGCACCCGGCCCAGCAGGGCATAGACCCGGTCCCCCTTTTGCAGCCCCTGACTGCGCAGCATATTGGCGAAGCGGTTGGTTTCCGTCTGTAGCGCGGCGTAGGTGAAATCCTGCTGCGATCCTGATTTCGAAATCCAGCGCAGGGCCAATTGCGCCCCATGTCCCGCGGCCACGTGGCGGTCGATGGCCTCATGCGCGATGTTCATCTTGCCATCGGACAGCCCATCAATCAGCGCCTGCGCGTCGTTCCAGGAAAACCCGGCGCAGAGGGTATCGTAATCGGTCATATTGGCAGCGGCCCTGACGCTGTCCGGTTTTGTGATCGGCGCTGTCGCCATGGTGATCCTCCCCTCCGCTTGCCGCGCCACGCCGGGGCGCGTCTTTGACAATCATAGGTGGCAAAGCAGCCCGCGCAGATGATCAGGATCAAAGCGCGCGCTTTTCCCTCCTTCTGGAAACGACCGGCGATAGGGGCCCGGCGGGGCAAGCCCCGCCAAACCGATGCATTATGCCGTGTCGCGACCGCCGCGGAACGCCCAGTAGATCGCCGGGATGACCAGCAACGTTAGCGCGGTAGAGGTCGCCAGCCCGAACAGCAGTGAAATCCCCAGCCCCTGGAAAATCGGATCGACCAGAATAAAGGCCGCGCCCGACATCGCCGTGATCGCCGTCAGGAAGATCGGCAGGAAGCGCACGCCCCCCGCCGCCAGCAGCGCATCATGCAATGATCGTCCGTTGTCCTGTTCGCGGCGGATGAAATCCACCAAAAGGATCGAGTTCCGCACGATGATCCCGGCAAGGCTGATGAAACCGATCATCGATGTCGCCGTGAAGGGCGCATCCATCGCCCAGTGGCCCAGGGTGATCCCGATCAGTGTCAGCGGGATCGGCGTCATGATCACCAGCGGTAGCTTGAAGCTGCGGAACTGGCCGACGATCAGGAAATAGATCCCGATGAGCGCCGCACCAAAGGCCGCACCCATATCGCGAAAGGTGACATAGGTGACCTCCCACTCGCCATCCCACAAAAGGATCGGATTGCTCTCATCCATCGGCTGACCGTAAAGGGTGACCTCGGGCTTCATCCCCTCGGGCCAATTGCGGGCGTCGATCTCCTCCTGCACCGCGATCATGCCATAAATCGGCGCTTCGAACCGGCCCGCCAGATCGGCGGTGACCATCTCCAGATCCAGCCCGTTCTTGCGGAACACCGGCCATGAGCCTTGCTCGACCGAGACGCGTACCACCTCGCCCAGTTCCACGTTGCCCTCACCGATGCCGGCGGGACCACGGGCGGGCAAGGGTGTCGCCAGCAGCGCTTCGGTGACCTGACGGCGCTCCTCGCTCAGCTTCAGACTGATCGGGATAGGCCGCACCCCGCCGCCGCGTTGAGAATAGCCGACGGTTGTGCCATGGAACAGCAGCGACAGCGTGTCATAGACCGCGCTTTGCTCCACCCCGTGAAAATCAAGGCTGGCCTGATCGATCTCGATCCGCAGCCGTTCGGGCGGGTGACCGAAACTGTCGTCCACATCGACGATGAAATCCACGTCCGTAAAGATCTCGCGCAGGCCGGTGGCCACCTCGCGGCGGGTTTCGGGATCGGGGCCATAGACCTCGGCCAGCAGCGTTGCCAAAACCGGCGGTCCGGGCGGCACCTCGACCACCTTGACCGATGTGCCTGCGGGCAGATCCACCTCGGCCAGCCGCGCGCGCAGGTCCAGCGCGATGGCATGGCTTTGGCGATCACGCTCTTCCGAGTCGGCCAGGTTGATCTGCAGATCGCCCAGTTCCGGGTTCTGCCGCACGAAGTAATGCCGCACGAGGCCGTTGAAGTTGAACGGCGCCGCCGTGCCTGCATAGGCTTGGATGCTTTCGATCTCGGGGATTTCGGCGGCCGCCTGCGACAGTGCGAACAGGGCGCGCTCGGTGTCTTCCAGTGTCGCGCCTTCCTGCAGATCGACGATCACCTGCACTTCGGACTTGTCATCAAAGGGCAGAAGTTTCACGACCACCGACTGGGTGCCGAACAAAGAGACCGAGGCCCCGGTGGCCACGAAGACGAGGATCAGGAAAATGGCCGCGCCGCTGCGGCTGGCCAGCAAGGGCCGGGCAATGGCGCGATAGATGCGGGCCATGCGGGAATCCTCGCCGTGACCATCCTCTGCCCCATGAGCCGCAACAGCGCCCGGTTTCCGCCGCTGAAGCCGCAGCATGATCCAGGGTGCAAAGATCACCGCCACGAAAAAGCTGAGGATCATCGCCGCCGAGGCATTGGTGGGAATGGGACTCATGTAGGGGCCCATCATGCCGGAGACAAACAGCATCGGCAGCAAGGCAAAGACGATGGTGAGCGTCGCGATGATGGTCGGATTGCCCACCTCGGCTACCCCGCGCAGGGCGACCTTGGTCTTGTCGCCATTGGGATCCAGCCGCCAATGGCGGGCGATATTTTCCACCACCACGATGGCGTCATCCACCAGGATCCCGATCGAGAAGATCAGCGCGAAGAGCGACACCCGGTTGATCGTGAACCCCATCAGATAGGAGGCGGCAAAGGTCATCAGGATGGTGGCGGGAATGATGATCAGCGTCACCACCCCCTCACGCCAGCCGATGAAGACCACGATCATCAGGAAGATCGACACGCTGGCCCCCGCAAGGTGCGAGAACAGTTCGTCCGATTTCTTCTGCGCCGTCTCACCGTAGTTGCGGGTGACCTCAACCTCCAGCGCATCGGGCAGGAAATCGCGTTCGGCAATCTCCAGCCGCTGCAGCAGTTCCTTGGCCACGTTGACAGCATTGGCGCCTTCACGCTTGGCAAAGGCAAGCGAGACCGCCGGTCGTGGTGTGGCCTCTCCAGGGTGCAGGGTCCAGGCGCGGTTGTCGGCATCGGCGGGCGCAATGCTGACGCGGGCGACGTCCTTGACATAGACCGGGCGCCCGTCACGGGTGGTGACCAGCAAAAGGCCGAGATCGGGCTGGCCGATCAGGCTCTGCCCGCTCAGCAAATCGCGGGAGGCACCGGTCTGGCGCACCCGGCCCAACAACTCAGACCGGTTGGCATTGCGCACCTTCTCGGCCAATTGCTCCAGCGTGACACCATAAAGGGCAAGCGCCGCCGTGTCCGGCTCCACCCGAATTTCGGTGCGGCTGTCACCGACGATATAGGTGCGGCCCACGTCCTCAGCCTTGGACAGTTCCGACATCAGCTGCGAGGCGACTTCGCCCAGGTTTGCCCTGTCCCACCGCTCTGCCTCATCGCGCGGCAGGTCCGCGCGCGGGGCGAGTGACAGAACCAGAATAGCGACGTCGTTGACCCCGCGCCCGATGATCAGAGGCTCCGGAATGCCGATGGGCAGTTGGTCGAAATTGGCTCGGATTTCGGAATGAACGCGGAGGATGGCGTCATCCTCGGGAACGCCCACCTCGAACCGGGCGGTGGCCATGATACGGTCGTCAAAGCTCTGGCTGTAGACATGTTCGACGCCGGGCAGGCGCTGCAGCAGTGCCTCGATCGGCTTGGCGACAAGCTCCACCGCGTCATCGGCGGCCAACCCGTTGGCCTGAATGAAGACATCCACCATCGGCACCGAGATCTGCGGCTCTTCCTCGCGTGGCAGCAACAACAGGGCCACAAACCCCAGTATCAGAGCCGCAATCAGCAGCAGCGGCGTCAGCGGTGAGTTGATGAAGGCGCGTGAAATGGAACCGGCAATGCCCAGCGATTCCCCGGCCCCGTCATCGGTGCGCGCGTCGGTGTTGGGTGTCGTGCTCATTGCTGTGCCGCCTCATAGGGGGTCAGCCGGTCGCCGGGTTTCAGCCCCGCCAGAACCTCGATCCCACCATCGACGCGCACGCCAGGCTGCACCACCACTTCGGCATCGCTGTCGAGCCGGGCAAAGGTGACACCGTGGCGCTGCTGCAGATACCCTTCGGGCACCACGATGGCGGGGCGCTGGCCGGTGGCGATCAGCAGCCGCACCCGTTCCCCGACAAAGAAATCGCCCAGCCCCTCGGCCTCCACATCGACCACGACCTGCCCGGCTACCAGCTCGGGATAGATTTTGGCGACGCGTCCATCGCTTTGTACCTCGGTATTGGTCAGCGCGCCGCGCGCCAGAATGCGCACGGTTTCACCGGTTTCCAGATAGCGGGCGTGGCGTTCCGGCAATTCGGTGCGCAGCACGAAATTCTCGGTGGCAATGGTGGCGATGGTTTCGCCGGGATTGACGAACATGCCATCCACCACCGGCACGCTGAGGATCCGGCCCGCTTCGGGCGCCAGCACGATCCCCTCGGCCTGACGCGCCTGCAACAGATCCCGCTGGGCCTGCTGGGCGGCCAGATTTTCCTCGGCCACGTTCAGCGCCGTCTGCGCCTGATCCACCGCCGTCTTGGGCGAAGCCCCCCGCTCGCGCAATTCCAGAGCGCGGGTCAAATCGATCCGCGCAAGGGCGATCTGCGCCTCCAGCGCCCGGATGCCGGCCTCAACCCCGGCGATCTCAAGCGCCAGCTTTTCATCGACGATCCGCGCCAGGGTCTCGCCGCTTGCGACGCTGTCGCCTTCCTCCGCGCTCAGCTCGTACAGGTTGCCGGACAGGCGGGCGCGGGCAAGGGCGCGTTTCACGCTTTCGACCTTGCCGAATACCGGCCGCCAGTCAGAGACCTCGGTCATATCAACATCAAAAGCCTGCGCATGGACCCCGTTTGAGGCCAGCAGGCAGATCACCGGCAGCAAGGCACGCAGTGATGAAATTCGGAGCGGCAAGGCTCGGGGCGAAAAGCGCATAATCGTTCCTCTTCAGGGCTTGGGGTCGCGCAACATGACTGGTTCCGCACCGAAAGCTTTGGCCGACACATTCGCAGGGCGAAATGTATCGGGCTTTGACCTAGCTCAACCAACCATCCCAAAGGTTGCATGAAAAACAAAGCTTTTGATCGTGGAAACCTCGACAATTACGCCCTGATGGGGCCGACCTGGGGACGTTCCCCCGTAGAAACCCAACCTTAATCCTTTCCAAATCGCCTTTGACACACGACCACTCATTCCATCGTGTCATGAATTGAGCTTGCATACTCATTGGAAATCCGCCCCCATCTGGGGGATAACCCCAACCGGACACTGACATGAGGACATCAGATGGATCGCGCCCAGATAGTGCATCAGAATTTTCTGGACCGGGTTGCAGCCGGACAGTTGCCAGCCGGAGCTTCACCGCGCAGCGGGCTTGCCCCAGAAACAGCCGTCGCGGTCTACCGCGCCCAGGTGCTGAGCCGGGCGCTGGATCTGACCAGCCGCGCCATGCAGAAGGCCGGTGAGGGGTTCTATACCATCGGCTCCTCCGGCCACGAAGGCATGGCCGCCGTTGCCCGCGCCCTCCGCGCCGATGACATGGCATTCCTCCATTACCGCGATGCCGCCTTTCAGATTGCCCGCGCCGACCAGGTGCCGGGGCAGCGCATCGCCTGGGACATGCTGCTGTCCTTTGCCTGTTCTTCCGAGGATCCCACCTCGGGCGGACGGCACAAGGTTCTGGGCTCCAAGGCACTGATGATCCCGCCGCAGACCTCCACCATCGCCAGCCACCTGCCCAAGGCGGTCGGTGCCGCCTATTCAGTGGGTGCGGCCCGGCGCCATCGCCCGGAACATCAGGTGCTGGCCGATGACAGCATCGTCATGTGTTCCTTTGGTGATGCCTCGGCCAACCATTCCACCGCGCAGGGCGCGATCAACACGGCGGGCTGGACCTCGGTGCAGTCGATCCCGCTGCCGCTTCTGTTCGTCTGCGAGGATAACGGGATCGGCATTTCCACCAAGACGCCCACCGGCTGGATCGAATCCTCGATGGCGGGGCGGCCCGGCATCAAGTATTTCAAGACCGACGGGCTGGATCTTTACGAGGCCCACGCCACCGCGCTGGAGGCCGCCGAATACGTGCGCACCCGGCGCAAGCCCGCCTTCCTGCACCTTCGCACCGTGCGTCTTTATGGCCATGCGGGCGCCGATGTGCCCACCACCTATCTGGCAAAGGCCGAGGTCGAAGCCGATGAGGCCAACGATCCGCTGCTGCACTCCGTGCGCCTTCTGGCCGAGGCCGGCGCGCTGGAGCCGCAGGAGGCGTTGAAGATCTATAACGACACCTGCGACCGCGTCGAACGCATCCGGACCGAGGTCGTCACCCGCCCGCATCTGAAAACCGGCGCCGATGTGGCCGCCAGCCTGATCCCGCCCGCGCGGGTTTGCGCACCGACCAATGGCGTGCCACCGGAAAAACGCGCCGAGACCTTTGGCAGCGACATGCGCGCCATGGACGAGCCGCAGCCGATGTCCCGCCTGATCAACTGGGCACTAACCGATCTGATGTTGGAGCATGGCGAAATCGTCATGATGGGCGAGGATGTGGGCCGCAAGGGCGGCGTCTATGGCGTAACGCAGAAGCTGCACCAGCGGTTCGGCCCGGACCGGATGATCGACACGCTCTTGGATGAACAATCGATCCTTGGGCTGGCCATCGGCATGGGCCACAACGGGTTCCTGCCGATGCCAGAGATCCAGTTCCTTGCCTATCTGCATAACGCCGAGGATCAGATCCGCGGCGAGGCGGCGACGCTGCCGTTCTTTTCAAACGGGCAGTTCTCGAACCCGATGGTGCTGCGCATTGCCGGGCTTGGCTATCAAAAGGGCTTTGGCGGGCATTTCCACAACGACAACTCCTTGGCCGTGCTGCGCGACATTCCGGGGATCGTGATCGCCTGCCCCTCGGACGGGGCCGAGGCCGCGATGATGATGCGCGAAGCAGTTCGCCTTGCCCGCGAGGAGCAGCGGGTGGTGGTCTTTGTCGAACCCATCGCGCTTTATCCGATGCGCGACCTGCATGAGGCCAAGGACGGCAGCTGGATGCGCGCCTACCCTGCCCCGGATCAACGCATTGCACTGGGGGACGTGGGCATAGATGGCACCGGCACCGATCTGGCGATCGTGACCTATGGCAACGGGCGGTATCTTTCGACACAGGCCAAGGCCGAACTGGAAGCCAAGGGCATCAAGACCCGGATCATCGATCTGCGCTGGCTGGCGCCGCTCCCGGCGGAGGCGCTGCTGGAGGCCACTAAAGGCTGCAAACACGTGCTGATCGTCGATGAATGCCGCACCACCGGCAGCCAGTCCGAGGGGTTGATGGCGCTGTTCACCGAAAACGGCGTCACGGCGCTCGCCCGCCATGCAGCAGGCGATTGCTTTATCGCGACCGGACCCGCCTATGCGGCCACTCTGCCGTCCAAGGATAGCATTCTGGCCGCCGCCCTTGACCTGACCGGAGGTGCAAAATGACCCGCAAGGCCGTACTGATCTGCCCCGGGCGGGGCACCTACAACAAACCCGAACTCGGCTACCTGCACCGCCACCACGGCGACAAGGCTGCGCTATTTGCGGTCTTTGACGCCCAGCGCAGCGCCGCAGGACAGGAAGAGGTCACCACGCTGGACGGGGCCACCCGGTTCTCGGTCTCGAAATACTCCCGCGGAGATATCGCATCGCCGCTGATCTATGCTGCTTCGCTGGCAGATGCGCAGTCTCTGGCGAAGGATATCGAGGTTGTCGCGGTCACTGGCAATTCCATGGGCTGGTACATTGCCCTGGCCGCCGCCGGGGCGCTCAGCGCCGAGGACGGCTTTACCGTGGTCAACACCATGGGCACGCTGATGCAGGAGCAATTGATCGGCGGGCAGCTGGTCTATCCTTTCGCAGGCGCTGACTGGCAGAACGATCCCGCCCGCAAGGCAGAGCTGCTTGCGGTGGTGGCAGAGATTGACGCTCGTGCTGGTCACGACCTGGCACTGTCCATTGATCTGGGCGGTATGCTGGTCTTGGCCGGGAACGAGGCGGGCCTGTCAGCCTTAGAGTCTGATTCAAAACTTTTCGAGTGAATTCATTGTCTTGCGAGCATCCGCGTGACGCGGCGGATGTGTGCGATTGTGACCCAAGCTGCCGCGCTGGCGATGGATTTTTCCCAATCCTTC
>NZ_JBDOQR010000007.1:0-112808 GCF_039839315.1 Phaeobacter sp. CAU 1743
GCCCGATCCGCCCAGCTCCAGGCGTTTGCGCGACCGCAGACGCCGCTCGGCGCGAAAAACGCTTGTCCAGCGGGCAAAATCAGGCGATCTTGACGTCAGACGGCAGGCCACTTGGGGAATGTCGGTTAAGATGCAATCGCGGGTGGTTTTGCGAGTTCGACAATGTCGCTCATAATTGAATTTAGCTCGAAATCTTTTGGCGTATAGACCCGCGCCACTCCCATTTTTTTCAACCGTTCGGCATCGTCATCGGGAATAATACCGCCGACAACCACCGGAATGTGATCCAGCCCGGCATCGCGCAACAGCTGCATCATGTCCTCGACCAGTGGCAGGTGGCTGCCGGACAGGATCGACAGGCCGATCACATGGGCGTCGTCCTTCTGAGCCTGAGCCACCAGTTCCTGCGGCGTCATGCGGATACCGTCATAAGTGATGTCCATGCCGCAGTCGCGGGCGCGGAAGGCGATCTGCTCGGCGCCGTTGGAGTGACCATCAAGGCCGGGTTTGCCGACCACGAACTTGAGCCGCCGCCCCAGCTGGTCGCTGACCGCGTTGACGGCATCGCGCAGGTCCTCAAGACCCTCGGTCTTGTTTGAGGGGGAACCGGAGACGCCGGTCGGGCCGCGATAGGTGCCATAGGCCTTGCGCATTTCCTCGGCCCATTCACCGGTGGTGACGCCTGCCTTGGCTGCCGCGATGGAGGGGTCCATGATGTTGCTGCCGTCCTTGGCCGCCTGACGCAGCGCGGCCAGCGCCTGCTCTACGGCGGCATTGTCGCGTTCGGCGCGCCAGGTGTTGAGGCGGGCGATCTGCTGCTGCTCTACGGCAGGGTCGACGACCATGATGCCGCCATCTTCGGTCTGCAGCGGCGAGGGCTCGCCCTCGGTCCAGCGGTTGACGCCGACCACGACGGTCTCGTTGCGCTCGATCCGGTTCAGGCGTTCGGCGTTGGAATCCACCAGACGCGATTTCATGTATTCAATCGAGGCAACGGCGCCGCCCATGGAATCGAGGTTAGCCAGCTCGGCGCGGGCGCCGTCTTTCAGTTCCTCGACCTTGCGGTCTACCGCCGGGTTGCCGTCGAAAAGGTCCTCGTATTCCAGAAGGTCGGTCTCATAGGCCAGGATCTGCTGCATGCGCATCGACCACTGCTGATCCCAGGGGCGGGGCAGGCCCAGGGCTTCGTTCCAGGCGGGCAGCTGCACCGCGCGGGCGCGCGCCTTTTTCGAGAGCGTCACCGCCAGCATTTCGATCAGGATACGGTAGACGTTGTTTTCCGGCTGCTGCTCGGTCAGGCCAAGGGAGTTCACCTGCACGCCATAGCGGAAGCGACGGAATTTCGGGTTGTCGACGCCATAGCGCTTTTCGCAGATCTCGTCCCAGAGATCGACAAAGGCACGCATCTTGCACATCTCGGTGACGAACCGGATGCCTGCGTTCACAAAGAACGAGATCCGTCCCACCAGCGCCGGGAAATCCTCGGGCGCGATACGCGGGCGCAGCTCGTCCAGAACCGCCTGTGCGGTGGCCAGCGCAAAGGCCAGCTCCTGCTCCGGTGTCGCGCCGGCCTCTTGCAAGTGGTAGGAGCAGACGTTCATCGGGTTCCACTTGGGCACATTGGTGTAGCAGTATTCGGCCACATCCGCGATCATCTTGAGGCTGGGTTTCGGCGGGCAGATATAGGTGCCGCGCGACAGGTATTCCTTGATCAGATCGTTTTGTACCGTGCCTTGCAGCTTGCTGATGTCAGCGCCCTGTTCCTCGGCCACGGCGATATAAAGCGACAACAGCCAGGGCGCGGTCGCGTTGATCGTCATCGAGGTATTCATCTGCTCCAGTGGGATCTGGTCGAAGAGAGTACGCATGTCGCCCAGGTGGCTGACCGGCACACCGACCTTGCCCACCTCGCCGCGCGCCAGCACGTGATCGCTGTCATACCCGGTCTGGGTCGGCAGGTCGAAGGCGACGGACAGGCCGGTCTGACCCTTGGCCAGGTTCGAGCGGTACAGCGCGTTGGAGGCCTCGGCGGTGGAGTGTCCGGCATAGGTCCGGATCAGCCAGGGACGATCGGCTTTGCGGTCATTCTGCGTCTGCGACATGGGCGGGCCTCGCGATTCTGTGGTGGGTAATTTTATTTCGCTGTGGCGATGTAAAGCGGAATAATAAACCCATGTCAATTCGCTGCGTTGCGGCGAACACTGCGTCAGGTGCTGATCCTGCGTTACAATTGCCCGTGCAGGCCTTTGCTGCCACAGTCGGGCCATGACGAGTACCGTAGAGCTTCCGCTTTGGCTGTTTGTGCTGATCCTGCTGTTTGCTGCGGTCACCTTTGCCTCGCATTTCCTGTTTCCATCCGTGCGCTGGTTCTTCCGGCGGCGGCTGGAACGGGCGGTGGCACGGCTCAACCAGCGGCTGGAGCGCCCGATCGAGCCATTCCGCCTTGCGCGGCGCTATGACATGATCCAGCGGCTGATCTATGATCCGCAGGTGGCGCAGGCGGTGGCCGATCACGCGGCGGCGGAAGGCATTCCCGACAACGTCGCCTTTGAAGAGGCGCGGCGCTATGCGCGCGAGATCGTGCCCTCCTTTTCCGCCTTCACCTATTTCAGCTTTGCCATTCGCGTCACGCGCTGGCTGTCCAATGCGATCTACCGGGTGCGTCTGGGCCATCAGGACGAAGAGGCGCTGCGTCGCATCGACCCGGAGGCAACGCTGGTTTTTGTGATGAACCACCGCAGCAATATGGATTACGTGCTGATCACCTATCTGGCAGCGCGGCGCTCGGCCCTGTCTTATGCGGTGGGGGAGTGGGCGCGGGTCTGGCCGCTGTCGCGGTTGATCCGGGCCATGGGGGCCTATTTCATCCGTCGCAAATCCCGCAATGAACTCTATCGCCGGGTGCTGGCCACCTATGTACGCCTTGCCACGCAGGGCGGGGCTACGCAGGCGATGTTCCCCGAAGGCGGCCTTAGTCTGGACGGCGCGCTGGCGCCGCCGCGTCTTGGGCTGCTGAAATACATTGTCGACGCGCGGGACCCGGCCGGGGCGGGGCGGGATGTGGTCTTTGTGCCGGTGGGGCTGAATTATGACTGGGTGCTGGAGGACAAGATCCTGACCTCGGCCGGGCGCGCCGGAGAGCGCCGGTTCCGCGCTCGTATCGGCGTGGTGATGGCGCGGATGCTGCGGCAGCTGTGGCTGTGGATGACCGGGCGCTATCACCGGTTCGGCTATGCTGCGGTGAACTTTGGCCGCCCTTTGAGCCTTGCGGAATTCACCGCCGCGCAGCAGGCTGCCGATCCTTCTGGGCCGGTCACGGCGTCAGATCTTCCCGAACCCCTGTCGCAGGAGCTGATGGAGCGGATCGGTGATATCGTACCGGTACTGCCGGTGCCCGCGGTCTGCTGGTTGCTGCTGTCCGAAGGCGCAATGACGCGCAGCGCGCTGGAACAGCGGCTTGCGGCGCTGCTGGAGCGGATGCCGCTCTCCCATATTCATCTGCCCCGCGACAGCCGGTCCTATGCGGTTGAAACAGCGCTGCGGATCCTGGTGCGGCGCGGCATCCTGCGCTCCGAACACGGGCGTTACGTGCCGGTGCCCGCCAAACGGGACCTGCTGACCTACTATGCCAACTCCATTCGTCACCTGCTGCCTGCAGCGGCCCTGCCTACGGATGCTGCAGACGCCAAGGAAATTTCTGCGCCTGCGAGGTCATAAAATTACAAAACAACCTCAAATGGGGTTGCATTATTACCTTGCCGTTTTTATTCCCTAGGTAGACCCGCGATTCTGCATTGCGGCAAAACCGTTTTAACGAAGGAGGCCATCATGGCTCTGGACACGCAGACCGACGTTCTGTCCTACGAGGCGCCCGAGAAGGATCTCTATGAGATGGGCGAAATCCCTCCGATGGGTTACGTCCCCAAGAAGATGTACGCCTGGACCATCCGCAAGGAGCGCCACGGTGAGCCGAACACTGCCATGGTCGAGGAAGTGGTGGATGTGCCCGAGCTGGACAGCCACGAGGTGCTGGTCCTGGTGATGGCCGCCGGCGTCAACTACAACGGTGTCTGGGCCGCGCTGGGCAAGCCGATCTCGCCCTTTGACGGTCACAAGGCACCCTATCACATCGCCGGCTCCGATGCCGCGGGTATCGTCTGGGCGGTTGGTTCCAAGGTGAAGCGCTGGAAAGTCGGCGACGAGGTCGTGGTGCATTGCAACCAGGACGACGGCGACGACGAGGAATGCAACGGCGGCGACCCGATGTATTCGCCGAGCCAGCGTATCTGGGGCTATGAAACTCCCGATGGCTCCTTTGCTCAGTTCACCAATGTGCAGGCCCAGCAGCTGATGCCGCGCCCCAAGCACCTGACCTGGGAAGAAAGCGCCTGCTACACGCTGACGCTGGCCACCGCCTACCGGATGCTGTTCGGCCACGAGCCGCACGACCTGAAGCCGGGCCAGAACGTTCTGGTCTGGGGCGCGTCGGGTGGTCTTGGCTCCTACGCGATCCAGCTGATCAACACCGCCGGCGCCAACGCCATCGGCGTGATCTCGGACGAGAGCAAGCGGGAGTTCGTCATGGGCCTGGGTGCCAAGGGCGTTCTGAACCGCAAGGACTTCAACTGCTGGGGCCAGATGCCGACGGTCAACACCCCGGAATATGCCGCCTGGTTCAAGGAAGCGCGCAAGTTCGGCGCCGCGATCTGGGAAATCACCGGCAAGGGCGTGAACGTCGACATGGTGTTCGAACACCCCGGCGAAGCCACCTTCCCGGTCTCCACCTTCGTCTGCAAAAAAGGCGGCATGGTGGTAATCTGTGCGGGCACCACCGGCTATAACCTGACGCTCGATGTGCGCTACATGTGGATGCACCAGAAGCGCCTGCAGGGCAGCCACTTTGCCCACCTGAAACAGGCGTCTTCCGCGAACAAGCTGATGCTGGAGCGTCGTCTTGATCCCTGCATGTCCGAAGTGTTCACCTGGAACGACCTGCCTGAGGCGCACATGAAGATGCTGCGCAACGAACATCTGCCCGGCAATATGTCGGTTCTGGTGCAGGCGCCCAAGACCGGTCTTCGCACCCTTGAGGACGTTCTCGAAGCGGGCAAATAATCCCGCCCTGCCGGGTTTCTATTGCTGAAAATCAGAAGAGCGAATCATTTCAAGTGGTTCGCTCTTTTTTGTTTTCTGAATCTTAAAATATAACATTTTCAGAATGTTACTCTGGGCTTTCCTCACCATTTCTGGGGAAGGAAAATCTGCGAATATACGAAAAATTCTCGCAAAATTAGGCTGTCCTTGGGTGACATAGGCTCAAGGGGGGGCCGATATGGCAAAAAATGAATGGATTCTGGACGTTCTCGTTGACCTCAGAGAGGTTGCCGCTGCAAAAGGTCTGGGGAGGCTAGGCGACCAGCTCGATATCGCGCTGGATATTGCTTATGCAGAGATCACGCCTCAGCTTGATGACAACGGTACGCGATCCTATGGGGAAAACGGTAGATCTGGACGGCATCCTGGAGGACTTGGATGCCACCACGACACTTGAGGGTCTGCAAAAGATCACCGAGCGCGTCCGGGATGCCTTTGAGATCGATCATATCGTCTATCACTGGGTCGATAGCGCAGGCGAGCAATACGGCTGTGGCACCTATGATGATGTCTGGGTCCAGCGCTATCTGGAGCAGGGCTATCTGCGGACCGATCCGGTCATCATTGGTTGTTATCAGCGGTTTCATCCGGTCGATTGGAAGCGGCTCGACTGGTCCACCAAATCGGCGCGTATTTTTCTGAAAGACGCGCTGGCGCATGGGGTCGGCAATCAGGGTTATTCAATTCCGATTCGCGGTCCCAACGGGCAATTCGCGCTCTTTACCGTCAATCACAATTGCTCAGATGAGGACTGGGAAGAATTCACCGAAGCCCACAGCCGCGAACTGATTCTGATGGCGCATTATTTCAACCGCAAAGCGCTGGAATTCGAACCTGATCGCGGCCCGGAACAGGCCCAAACCCTGTCGCCAAGGGAAATTGATGCACTGACCCTGCTGGCAATTGGTTACAGCCGTGCGCAGGTCGCACAAACGCTTTCAATTTCGGAACATACCTTGCGCGTTTATATTGAAAGTGCTCGATTTAAACTCGGCGCGCTGAATACGACTCATGCAATTGCCCGCGCATTAAGCTGCGGCTTTATCGTTGTCTGATCCGGGCGCGAAAATCTGCTCAAATCCAATCTTATGAATTCGTTAATGTCTTTGGCGCATCGCCTTCTGGGCGTAAGCTCCCCCCTGCATTTCAAGCAAAAGGGGACGAAAAAATGCTTCGCTATATCTACGGACACGACCTGCATAAACATCCTGAACTGGCCCGCTCCATGTTTCAGGATCGCGCCGACCAATTCCGCACCCGTCTGGGCTGGGAGGTCAGCGTCGATGCTAACGGGCAGGAACGCGATCAATACGATGCGCTGGATCCGCTTTATGTGATCTGGGAAATGCCGGATGGCAGCCACGGCGGCTCCATGCGGTTTCTGCCGACCACCGGGCGGGTGATGGTGAACGAGATTTTTGGCCATCTGACTGGCGGCAGCCCGATCACCAGCCCGCTGATCTGGGAATGCACCCGGTTCTGCCTGTCGCGCAATGCGCCGTCCAAGGTGGCAGGTGCGCTGATGTTGGGCGGGGGTGAGATCATGCGCAATTTCGGGATCCGCCATTTCGTCGGTGTCTTTGACCGCCGGATGATCCGCATCTACCGCGCCATTGGCTCCAGCCCCGAGGTGCTGGGCACCGAGGGAGAAGGGCGCGATCAGATCAACGTCGGCCTGTGGGAGTTCACCCCGGACAGCTATGACATGGTTGCCAGCCGCGCGGGCATCGCGCCTGAACTGTCACGCCTGTGGTTCGACCGCTCCTTTGGCGGCGCCGACCCGATGAAGCAGATGGCGCTGACCGGCTAAGACCCGAGTCTGTCCTGCGACCCCACATGCCACGGGGCCGGTTGCATCTGGTGCAGCCGACCCCGCAGCTGTAGGGTCGCGCCATGACAAAGCCGCTTATTCAATTCTCCGACGATCAGGCCGCCGCTTTTGACAGCGTGACCGCGCTTTTGCACCAGGCCGGGGTGGACCTGGACGATGGGCTGCTGCACCCGCCGCGCGGCGACGCCGGGGTGATGGCGGTGATCGGCAAGGCAGGGTCGGGCAAGACCCTGCTGCTGGCCGAGCTTTACAAGGCGCTGGAAGATGCCGGCGTCGAAGTGGTGTCGGGCGATTACGAAAGCCGCAAGAAAAGCGGCAAGCGCACGCTTGCGATCCTGGCCCCCACCAACAAGGCGGCCAGTGTTCTGCGGCTGCGCGGGGTGCCCGCGACTACCATTCACCGGATCCTTTATACGCCGGTCTATGATCCCGAATACGAACGCATTGCCGAATGGCTGACCGGAAATGGCGAAGAGCCTGATATCGAAGGTCTGACCGAAGAGGCGCTGGCCCGCGCGGCGGCCTTTTACGAGCGCAACAAATCGATCCCCGGCGCGCTGGCGGCGGCCGGGCTGCGGGGCTCCGATTTCATCACCGGCTGGAAACGGCGCGAGGATCCGCTGGACATCGGTTTTGTCGATGAAGCCTCGATGCTGGATGACCGCCAGTTCGACGATCTCAAAGAGATTTTCCCGACCCTGCTGCTGTTTGGCGACCCGGCACAGCTGGCGCCGGTGAACCAGTCCGGCGCCATGGTCTTTGACGGGCTGCCAGAGACGCGCAAACTGGTGCTGAGCCGCATTCACCGGCAGGAGGCCGATAACCCTATTCTGGACCTTGCCCATGCGCTGGCGGATCCGCAGCTGGGGTTCGAGGATTTTGAGCGCATGGTCGAAGACACCGCCCGCCGCGACGAGCGCGTGGTCTGGGGGCAGCGGGTCGAGGTCGACCTGATGGCGCGCTCTCCGGTGCTGGTCTGGCGCAACAACACCCGCATCCGCCTGATCAACGCCTTCCGCAGCGTCCATGGCGCCCCCGAGGATGCGCTGATCGAAGGGGAGCCGCTGATCTGCGACGGTATCGAACTGCCGCTGAAACACCGCAAGAAACGTCTGGATCTTGAGGCGCGCGGACTGATCAAGGGCGCGCAGGTGATCTACCTTGGCCCCGGCCGCAAGCCCGGATTTTCCCGCCTGCACGTGATGGGCGCCGAGGATCCGCAGGTCTCGGCTGCTTCCATCGTGAAGATCGAGAAACCGGATGAGGAAGAGCCCTTCATCCCCTTTGCCGCGCGCATGGGGGCGACCTTTTTGCACGGGGCGGCGGTGACCATTCACAAGGCGCAGGGCTCGCAATGGGAGACCGCGCAGGTCTTTGCCCCGGATATCTACGCCGCCGCGCGCATGGGCCGGGTCGAGGCCGGTCAGCCGCTGTGGAAACGGCTCGCTTATGTGGCGATTACCCGGGCGCAGGAGCGGCTGATCTGGGTGGTGCGCAACCGGCTGGCCAAACCCACCGGGCCGCTTAGGGTAGACGATCTGCGCGCTGCACCGGTGGCGGCGCTGACACTCGAGGCAGAGGAGGAAACCGCGTTATGAGCAACAAGACAATCCTGATCACCGGCGCCAGCTCGGGCATTGGCCGGGCGGTGGCCGAACAGTTCCTGACCGAGGGTTGGACCGTGGGCCTGCTGGCCCGGCGCGCGGACAAGCTGGCGGAGGTGGCGCTGGGGCATGACCGGGCCTATGTGCTGCCTGCCGATGTCACCGATGCCACCGCCGTGGATCATGCGGTCAACAGCTTTGCCATGCAGGCCGGGCGGCTGGATGTTTTGTTCAACAATGCGGGCATCTTCACGCCACCCGGCACCATCGATGAGATCGCGCTGGAGGACTGGCATGCCTCGGTCAATGTAAACCTCACGGGCATGTTCCTGGCGGCGCGGGCGGCGTTTCGGCATATGCGCCATCAGGCACCGCAGGGCGGGCGGATCATCAACAACGGCTCCATCGCCGCCCATGTGCCGCGTCCCGGCTCGGCACCCTATGCGGCGACCAAATCGGCGATCACCGGGCTGACCCGCAGCATCTCGCTGGACGGGCGGCCCTTTGACATCGCCTGCGGGCAGATCGACATCGGCAATGCCCGCACCCCGATGGTGGAGGATCTGGCCCATCGCCATGCCGAGGCCAATCCCGAGGCAGCGCCGATGGACACCTTTGATGTGGCGGATGCAGCGCGGTCGGTGCTGCATATGGCTGAATTGCCGCTGGAGGCCAATGTGCAGTTCATGACGGTGATGGCGACCAAGATGCCCTATATCGGCCGCGGCTGATCAAGGCAGGGCGGGGCACTCCCGCCCGTCTTCAAGCTGCTTGCGCCGCTCTCATCCCGTTTGGCCCGGCACCGCGCGGTGCGCGGTGCGGGTGTCGAGAGGTCGTGATCCTGTCGCCCGTGAAGACCTGGGCTAACCGTCTCGCCCCGGCTCGTTCGGGTTGCTGGAAAACAATGCGATCTTGTTGCCTTGTGGATCGCGCAAGTAGCCGACAAAGAACCGGGGACCATAGGCGGCGCGAAAACCCGGTTGTCCCTCATCAGTGCCTCCTGCGGCCAGCGCGGCGGCATGGAGGGCGCGCACCTGTTCCTGGCTGCGCGCCTCAAAGGCCACCATGGCGCCATTGCCAGCCGAGGCCGCCTCTCCGTCGAAGGGCGGTTTGACGTAGAAATCAGGCAGAGCAGGAGACTGGCCCGGCTCCACTGGCAGGGCGTAGCTTAGACCTTCAGGCCCCTCCGATAGCCCATAGCCAAGGGCCGGTAGGAAGGCAGAATAGAACTGTTTGGCACGCGTGATATCGTCAGCTCCGACGGTGACATAGGCGATCATGCTTGCTGTCCCATTGCGCGATACATCTGATTGCTAAGGTGGCAATCCAACCGGCTGTTAAGACTGCGAAACGGCATGAATTGACGCTCCTACCGGTCGCGCAGCAGCTGGAAGGCTGCCGAGGCGCCCCAGCCGGCAAGGACGGCAATGACCAGTGACATGATCCCGTAAATGAAGGGCCGTTCGCGCGAGAGGGCGTAGAGGAACCGTTCCAGCCCGACCTTGCGCACGTCGATTGCGGTTTCATAGCTGGAGACCACCTCGCCGCCGCGGGTCAGCAGGACGCGGGTGGTATAGGCGCCCTCGGTCAGGTTCGCGGGCATGTCGATCGCGGTACGGAACAGGGTTTGCTGGTCCACGGTGACGGTGCTGGGCCGCAGGGAGTAAAGCCCTTCCTCGCGGCGGATGCGCACCACGGCCTCGGCAAAATCCTGGGCGCCGCGGATGTTCATCGCGGCCCCGACCGAGCGGATGGCGCGTTCGACCGATACCTTGTGGCGCAGGTCCTCGATATCCGTCAGAACCGCGCCGAAGGGGGCGCTGGTGGCTACGGCGTAAAAGCTGGGCGCGGAATCGACCAGCACGCTGTCGACATTGACCCAGATGCCAAGCTTCTTTTCCTTGCGACGCACGGTGACCGGGGCGGAGGGGCCGGACACGGTGACGATCACTTCGAGCGGCGGCGCATCCGCCGGGATCGGAGTGTCGCGTTTCACCGCGCCGAAAACCAGGATTTCAGAGCCGTCAAAATCGGCGGTAATGGCGACGCGGTTCTGGCTGAGGCCAAGCACAACCGCTTCGCGCTCGTTAGCGCGACCCGGGGAAGCGAGAACCGCAGGAAGGCTGAGCAGGGCAATTAGCAACAGGCGGAAGAGCGGCGTCATCAGTGACCTCCTGCCACGCCGAGCGAGAACAGCTCGTCCGGCTGAATAAGAAGCTCAAGCCCCAGTTTACCGCAGACCAGCAGCACCATCAGTGCCAGCAGGATCCGCAGCTGTTCGGCCTTGAGATAGGTGCCGATGCGGGTGCCGATCTGTGCCCCGACGACGCCGCCAACCAATAGGAGCACGGCCAGCACGATGTCCACGGTAAAGTTGGTGGTGGCGTGCAGCATGGTGGTAAAGGCGGTGACGAGGATGATCTGGAACAGCGAGGTTCCGACCACCACCTTGGTCGGCATGCCGAGGATATAGATCATCGCGGGCACCATGATAAAACCGCCGCCCACGCCCATGATCGCGGCCAGAATGCCGACAGCGACGCCGACCAGAATCGGCGGGATTACCGAGATATAAAGCCCGGATGTGCGGAAGCGCATCTTGAAGGGCAGCGCATGCACCCAGCTGCGCTGCCGCCGCGCTGCGGGCGCGCCGCCTGATTTACGGGATTTGCGCAGGGCGCTGACGCTTTCGATGAACATCAGCCCACCGACAACGCCAAGGAAGACGACGTAGCAGAGCTTTACCAGCAGATCGACCTGACCCATCTGTTTCAGATGGTTGAAGACCACTACGCCGAGCGCGGCGCCAAGCAGACCACCGGCCTGCAGCACAAGCCCCATCTTGATATCGACGGTGCGCCTTCGAAAATGGGCAAGGACGCCGGAAAAAGAGGAAGCGACGATCTGGTTGGCCTCGGTCGCCACCGCCACAGCAGGCGGAATGCCGATGAAGAACAACAGCGGCGTCATCAGAAATCCACCGCCGACGCCGAACATCCCGGAAAGGATACCCACCAGCCCACCCAGCCCCAGAAGAAGGAAGGCATTGACCGAAACCTCGGCGATGGGAAGGTAGATCTGCATACTCAATTTAGACCCCTTTGCCGGTGCAAAATCAACTGGCGATGCCGCCCCGCAGCATTCAGGACCGATAATCGGGATCAATCTGGACTTATTGCCCCGGGTGAGGGGGAAGGGCACGTGCAAAACGCAAAACCGCCCGACGGGGGGCCGGGCGGTTTGACTGGGTCATGCGGCTGTGTGAGCGGTGCGCTCTTAGCGCTCCTTCACGTAAGGCTCGCCGCCGGCGCGGGGCGGAATGGCCTTGCCGACGAAACCGGCCAGGATCACCACGGTCAAGATATAGGGCAGGGCATCCATCACCTGCACCGGGATGGTGACGCTGCCCAGTTCGATATTCTGAAACCGTAGCGCGACCGCTTGCAACAGGCCGAATAGCAGGCAGGCGCCCATCGCGTGCCAGGGCCGCCATTTGGCAAAGATCAGCGCCGCCAGCGCGATGAAGCCACGACCGGCGGTCATGTCTTTCACGAAACCGGCCTGCAGGGCCGTCGCCAGATAGGCGCCCGCGATGCCACACAGAAGGCCGCAGATCGCAACGGCGGCAAACCGCAGCCCCACCACCGAAACACCGGCCGTGTCCACCGCTGCCGGGTTTTCCCCGACCGCGCGCAGACGTAGGCCGAAACGGGTGCGGAACAGCACCCACCAGGTGAGCGGCACCGCGAGGAAGGCGGCATAGACGAGGATGGAATGCCCCGACAGCAGCTCGGAATAGACCTGCTGGAACATGCCCGCTTCGGCGATCAGTTCGGACAGGGGGCGGCCCGCTGCCTCGGCGTCGCTGGGGCCGATGGCAAAGGGCAGTTCAAGACCGCCAAAGCGTCCTTCGCGCAGCAGGGAGGGCGTGCGCCCGCCTTGCTGGAACCAATCCTGTGCGATCAGCACGGTCATGCCTGCGGCCAGAAAGTTGATGGCGACGCCGGAAATCAACTGGTTGCCCCGGAAGGTGATCGAAGCGACCCCGTGCAGTCCGGCCAGCACCAGCGAGGAGCAGATGCCCGCGAGCAGTCCCAGCCAGACATTGCCGGTGACTGCGGCCACCGCAGCGGACAGAAAGGCGGCCATCAGCATCTTGCCTTCAAGGCCGATGTCAAAGATGCCCGCGCGCTCTGAGAACAGGCCGGCCAGACAGGCCAGAAGCAGCGGCGTCGCCAGACGGACGGTGCTGTCCAGCACCTGAATGATGGTCAGGAATTCCATCAAGCTTTCTCCTTCCGCAATGCAAGGAAGATTTTTTCAAGCGGTATCCGCACCATATTGTCCAGCGCGCCGGTAAAGAGGATGACCAGTGCCTGAATGACGACGATCAATTCGCGCGGGATCGAGGTCCAGAGCGCCAGTTCCGCGCCGCCCTGATAGAGGAAGCCAAAGAGGATGGCGGCCAGGAAAACGCCAAAGGGATGGTTGCGCCCCATCAGCGCCACGGCGATGCCGATGAAGCCTGCGCCTTCGGTGGAGTTCAGAACCAGACGCTCGGCTTCGCCCATGACGTTGTTGATCGCCATCATGCCGGCCAGACCGCCCGAGATCAGCATGGCGATCATGGTGATCTTTACCGGGGAGATCCCGGCATAAAGCGCGCCGGGTTCGGAGTGGCCATAGGCGCGAATCTCGTACCCCAGCCGGGTGCGCCAGATCAGCAGCCAGACGGCAAAACAGGCGGCGACGGCCACCAGCAGGCTGACGTTTGCCGGGGCGGATTTCGAGAAATTGATCCCAAAGGGCACCAGCAACTCGTGCAGGCTTGGCAGGTGCACGGCTTCGGCAAAGCGCGCGGTGGCTGGGTCCATGGCCCCTGCGGGCTTCAGCACGTTGACTAGCATGTAGTTCAATACCGCCGCGGCGATGAAGTTGAACATGATGGTGGTGATCACGATATGGCTGCCGCGCTTGGCCTGAAGATAGGCCGGTATGGCAGCCCAGGCGGCCCCAAAGAGGGCGGCGCCGAGGGAGGCAAAGATCAGCGCCAAAGACCAGTGAGGCCAGGGGATGTAAAGGCAGACAAGCGCAACGCCAAGCCCCCCCAGCATCGCCTGACCTTCGCCGCCAATGTTGAACATCCGGGCGTGGAAGGCGACGGCGACCGCAAGGCCGGTGAACAGGAAATTGGTCGCATAGTACAGCGTGTAGCCCCAGCCATAGGTGGAGCCGAGCGCGCCAGTCACCATCATCTTGACCGCGGCGAGTGGGTCCTCGCCGATGGCCAGAATGACCAGGGCCGACAGGAAGGCAGCCAGCATCAGGCTGATCAGCGGAATCAGGACCACATCGGCCCATTTCGGCATTTTTTCCATTTACGCGGCCTCCCCCGCGACACCGGCCATCAGAAGGCCCAGTTCCTTTTCATCGGTCTGATCGGCGGCGCGTTCGCCCATGATCATACCGTCAAACATCACCGCCACCCTATCAGACAGGGACAGGATCTCTTCCAGCTCGACCGAGACCAGAAGGATCGCCTTGCCCTCATCGCGCAGGGCGACGATCTGCTTGTGAATGAATTCGATGGCGCCGATATCGACGCCGCGGGTGGGCTGGCCGATCAGCAAGAGGTCGGGATTGCGCTCGATCTCGCGGGCGACGACGATCTTCTGCTGGTTGCCGCCGGAAAAACTCTTGGCGGCCAGCCAGGGATCTGGCGGGCGCACGTCGAATTTCTCCATCTTCGCAGCGGTGTCGGCGCGCAGGGCAGCGTTGTCCATCAGAAGGCCCCGCTGGTATTCCGGCGCGTGGTGATAGCCAAAGGCGACGTTTTCCCAGGCGTGGAAATCCATGATCAGCCCTTCGCGCTGTCGGTCTTCAGGGACATGGGCCACATGGGCGGCGCGGCGTGCCCGCCCGTCCGATCCGGCGCCAGACAGCGTCACCGGCGTACCATTGAGGCGGATCGTACCGGTGCCGGGGCGCATGCCGCCCAGAACTTCCAGCAGCTCTGACTGGCCATTGCCCGCAACCCCGGCGATGCCAAGGATCTCTCCGGCGCGCACATTGAGGTCGATACCTTTGACCCGCTCAACGCCCGCCTCGTCCACGACGCGCAGGTTTTCGACTTCGAGGATCGGCTTGCCGGGCTTCGCGGGGACCTTGTCCACGCGCAGCAGCACCTTGCGGCCCACCATCAGTTCGGCCAGATGTTCGGGGCTGGTCTCGGCGGTTTTTACCGTTGCGGTCATCTCGCCGCGGCGCATGACGCTGACCGTGTCGGTCGCCTCCATGATCTCGCGCAGCTTGTGGGTAATCAGGATGATCGTCTTGCCCTCGGCGCGCAGCCGGTCGAGGATGCGGAACAGCTGGTCGGCCTCTGCCGGGGTCAGAACGCCGGTGGGTTCGTCCAGGATCAGGATCTCGGCCTTGCGGTAAAGCGCCTTCAGGATCTCCACCCGCTGCTGCATGCCGACGCCGATCTCGTCGATGCGCTTGTCCGGGTCCACGAAGAGTTCGTATTCCTCTTCCAGCGCCTTCAGCTCCTTGCGGGCGCGGGTCAGCGAGGGCATCAACAGCCCGCTGTCCTCGGCGCCCAGAACGATGTTTTCCAGCACCGTGAAATTCTCGACCAGCTTGAAATGCTGGAACACCATGCCGATCCCGGCGGAAATGGCGGCCTGGCTGTCTGGGATCTCGGTCTTCTTGCCGTTGATCCAGACCTCGCCGCTGTCGGCCTTGTAAAAGCCGTAGAGGATGCTCATCAGGGTGGATTTTCCGGCGCCGTTTTCGCCGATGATCCCGTGGATCGTGCCGGGGGCGACGCTGATGGAGATGTCCTTGTTGGCCTGGACGGGGCCAAAGGCCTTGGAGATGCCTTTCAGTTCAATCGCTGGTGCCGTCATTCTGGCTCCTCAACATGCGGGGGCGCGGACCGGTTGGTGCCGGGGTGATGCGCAGGGGGCGGATACCGGTGCGGCGGCGCGTCCCTCGGATGGGATGGAAAAACCAAACCCGGAGGCGGCGTTGCGGCAGCCTCCGGGTAAAGTGGGCTCTGGCCGTACCTTCTGCAGGACGGGCCAGAGCGGTTGCCGATCAGAACGACAGCGCCGGGCAGCTGTCGTCAGACATGTAGTCATGCACCTTCAGCTCGCCCGAGGCGATCTTGGCTGCTGCAGCGTCCACCATGGCTTTCATCTCGTCCGAAACCAGCGGTGCGTTGTTGTCGTCGAGCGCGTAGCCGACGCCGCCATTGGCCAGCCCCATGACCGAGAAACCGGTTTCCATGTCAGCGCCATCGCTGAAGGCCTCGTAAACCGCGTTGTCCACGCGTTTCATCATCGAAGTCAGTACCTTACCCGGGTGCAGGTGGTTCTGGTTGCTGTCCACGCCGATGGACAGGATGTCCTCATCCGCAGCGGTCTGCAGAACGCCCACGCCGGTGCCGCCTGCCGCAGCATAGACCACGTCAGCGCCCTGGCTGATCTGCGCCTTGGTCAGCTCGGATCCTTTTACCGGGTCGTTCCAGGCCGCCGGGGTGGTGCCGGTCATGTTGGCGATCACCTTGGCGTCGGGGTTGGCGGCCATCACGCCCTGGGCATAGCCACAGGCGAATTTGCGGATCAGCGGGATGTCCATGCCACCGATGAAGCCGACGGTGCCGGATTTGGAGGCCTCAGCTGCCATCATGCCGACGAGGTAGGAGCCCTCGTGCTCGTTGAAGACAACCGAGCGCACGTTGGGCGCGTCCACGACCATGTCGATGATGGTGAATTTGGTGTCCGGGTAGTCGGCAGCCACCTGGCCCAGAGCGTCAGCAAAGGCAAAGCCCGCCATCACGATCGGGTTGGAGCCGGCTTCGGCAAAACGGCGCAGGGCCTGCTCGCGCTGGGCTTCGGACTGCAGTTCGATCTCCCGGAAACTGCCGCCGGTCTCGTCTGCCCAGCGTTTTGCGCCCATGAACGCCGCTTCGTTGAAGGATTTGTCGAATTTGCCGCCAAGGTCAAAGATCAGCGCCGGATCCGCCAAGGCCGCGCCCGCAGTGACGGCCAGTGCGGCCGAGCCGCCCATCAGGGTTTTCATCAGGCTCATTAGAATACTCCCAGTTGTGTTTTATGATTGTCACAGCCGCCGTTGGGCTGCCCGGTGCGTTATGTGACCGGGACGAATAGAGGTGCGGCAATTTAGCCCGCAGCATCGCGGCAGGGTCAACCGCTTTTTGACCAAACGGTGGAATTCCATACGGGTGGCCTAACGTAAGCTGCACCGCATAAGCACCGCGTCCACAGGGGCGGCGCCTTTGCGGGCATAATAACCGGGCCGGGTGCCGCAAGTGGCGAATCCGCATGCGTCATACAGCGCCTGCGCCGGGGCATTGTCGGCGGCCACCTCCAGAAAGGCTTCGGTGGCGCCGCGTGTGCGGGCGAGATCCTGCCAGTCCTGCATCACCTGCCGGGCCAGACCCCGGCGCTGGTTCGCGGGGTGGGTGGCGATGGTCAGCAACTCGGCTTCATCCGCGATGACGCGGACAAGGGCGAAACAGCGGGCATCACCGATTGCAAAGGTCAGGGGGCTGTCCAGAAGGTCGGCGAATTCCGCAGCGCTCCAGGGGCGCGACTGGGTAAAGGCCGCTGCGTGGGTCTTGGCCATGTCGTCTGTGGCTGGGGCAGGGGCCACGGCGTCAGCCATCGATCAGCGCAGGCGGAGTATCGCGCGCGGGCGCGGCATCGGCAGCGCGCAGATAGAGGGGCGCGGGGGCGGCTGTGTCCTGATCCATCCGGGCGGCTGCCAGACGCGCGATCGCCTCGGCCAGCCCTGTGGGAGAGGCCTCGGGCGCAAAGGTCAGCCCGGCACCGCGCGCGGCTTCTTCGGCTTCCTCGCGGGGCATCAGACGCGGTGCCTGATCCGGCAGGGCGGCATAGACCTGATCACGCGGGGCGGGAATGCCGGGCAGGGTTCCTGCGGCGGCGCGGGCGTCAAAACCGTCGATGCCCACGGCCGGAACGCCAAGACCCAGCGCCAGACCTCGGGCGGCGGAAACGGCGATGCGGATACCGGTGAAATTGCCGGGGCCGACGCCAACACCGATGGCATCCAGATCCGCCCATGTGGCGCCGCCTGTCGCCAGCACCTCTTCCAGCAGCGGCATCAGCCGTTCGGCCTGCCCGCGTGTCATCGGCTCCAGCGCCTCGGCAACAAGGGTGTCACCGCGCAGCAAAGCGGCCGCGCAATGCGCGGCCGATGTGTCAAAGCCCAGAACCAGTGGTTCGGTTGTCATCCTCTGTCCTTTCAGGTCGCCAGCATGGCGACGGGTCTGTCCTGCCGCTCAGACGGCGACCGGGCGGACCTCGGTGACTTCGGGGATGTAGTGGCGCAGCAGGTTCTCGATGCCCATTTTCAAGGTCAGCGTCGAGGAGGGACAACCCGCGCAGGCGCCTTGCATATGCAGGTAGACGACACCGCGTTCAAAGCCGTGGAAGGTGATGTCACCGCCGTCCTGAGCCACGGCCGGGCGCACGCGGCTGTCCAGGAGGTCTTTGATCTGGTTCACGACTTCGCCGTCCTCGCCGCTGTGTTCGGCATGGCCCGAGGCCTGCTCACCACCTGCGCTGATCACCGGCTGGCCGGATTGGTAATGCTCCATCACCGCGCCCAGGATGGCAGGTTTGATGTGATCCCATTCGACGTTGTCGGCCTTGGTGACGGTGACAAAATCATTGCCGAAGAACACGCCGGTGACGCCGCTGACGGCGAAGATGCGGCTGGCCAGAGGAGAGCTCTCTGCCGCTTCGGGGCTGGCGAAATCGGCGGTGCCTGCCTCCAGAACGGTCTGTCCCGGAAGGAATTTCAGCGTCGCCGGGTTGGGCGTGGATTCGGTCTGAATGAACATTTCGGGTCTCCGTTGGTCTGCAGGAGATATGCGCGCCGCGGCCGCACAAGTCAAGGTTTGGAACGGTTCTAAATTGCCAGAGCCACCTGTGCATCAGGGAACAGCGGCAGCAATTGGGGGCTCAGGTAATCGCTTCCAGCCGGTCCTTGGACAGATCGCCCGGCACGATGGTGATTGGCACCGGCAGGCTGCCCGAGGTCTTGCTTAGCTGGTTTACCAGCGGCCCCGGCCCCTTGCGGTCGGTGCCCGCGCCCAGCACCAGAACGCCGATGTCGGGATCGGCTTCGATCTGGGCCAGGATCTCGGGCACGGCCTCGCCTTCGCGGATGATCAGCTCCGGATCCACCCCCTGACGGTCGCGCATCCATTTGGCGAAAACCTCGAAATGGGCGTGAATGCGTTCGCGGGCCTCTTCGCGCATGACTTCGCCCACGCCGATCCAGTGGTTGAATTCATCGGGCGGGATCACCGACAGGATCGCCACCCCGCCACCGGTGCGGGCCGCCCGCATCGCGGCGAACCGCATGGCGTTCAGGCATTCACGGCTGTCATCCAGCACAACCAGAAATTTGCGCATCTGTAGCCTCCACAATCCTGATCAATCTGCCCGAGGGGCCGCGTCCTGTCCATCGCTTTTCAGTGCGGCGCTGTTGGCAACCCGGGTTGCGTAGAGCATCAGAACCACCGCCAGCACCATCAGGCGAAACAGATGCGCCGCCGCGACAAAGGTCGGATCGGCGCCAAGCGCGGCGCCGAGGATGATCATGGTTTCCAGCCCGCCGGGGGAAAATCCCAAGAGCACATCCAACAGCGGCAGCCCCGACAGATAGGCCGCCGGCAGGGCCGCAACAACTGCCAGCCCGCAGGTCAGAAGGACGATCACGCCGCCTGCCAGCAAGCTGCCCTGCAATTCGCGCCAGCTCATGCCGGTAAAGCGTCCCCCGATAAGGCTGCCCATCAGGATCAGCGCGCCCTGCGCCCCCCAGCCGGGCAACCCGCCCGCAGTCCAGCCGCCAAGATGGGTCGTCGCAGCGACGGTTATCCCGGCGATCAGCGTCGGGGCGGGCAGTTTGATCCGGCGCAGCAGCGGCGCGATGGCAAGGGCGATGGCAATCTGGATCGCGATCCAGCCCAGCGGTGTCACCGCAGCGCTGCCGGGTAGGCCAAAGCCGATCTCCATCCCCGCAAGGGTGGCCCCCAGCGGCACCAGCAGGGTCAGCGACATCAACCGGATCGAGGCCAGCACCATCGGCCGCGTCAGGGACAGAGACAGGCTGTCCGCCAGCGCGATCACCAGCCCCAGATGTCCGGGCGCGGCGGCGAGAAAGGATTCGTGTCGTTCAAACGGCAGGATGCGGGGCACCAGGCTACGCCCGGCGAAGGGCGTGACAATGGTCAGGGCCGCCAGCAGTCCAAAGGCCACTGGCCAGCGCATCATGGCGGCAAAACTTTCGGGGCTGACCATCGAACCGATGCTGAGCCCCATCACCAGAAACGCCGCATCCCGCAGCCGGGGTGCGATATCCATCGGTGCGCCCCAGAGCCCGGCAAGGCTGACGGCGATGGCAGGCCCGGCCAGCAGGGCCATCGGCATATGGATCAGGGAGGCGATCAAAGCTCCGACCCCGCCGACGGCGATGGTCAGAAAGCTTTGCCGCCACTCACCCATGCGTGGCAGCCCAGTCCCAATACATCTCGCGCACGCGGCGGGCCATGGGGCCGATCTGATACTGACGGTCGTCGAAAGCGGTGACCGGGGTGACCTTGCTCATGTTGCCGGACATGAAGACTTCGTCGGCCTCCTCAAAGTCCTTAAAGCTCAGCACGGTCTCATGCACGGTGACGCCGTCGGCCTTCAGGTTCTTGATGTGACGGGCGCGGGTGATGCCGGCCAGGAAGGTGCCGTTGGCGATGGGGGTAAAGACCTCGCCATCGCGCACCATAAAGATATTTGCGGTAGCGGTTTCGGCCACGTTGCCCATGGCATCCTGCACCAGCGCGTTGGCAAAGCCCTTGGCGCGGGCTTCGCGCAGCATGCGGGCGTTGTTGGGGTAAAGGCAGCCGGCCTTGGCGTTGACTACGGCGTTCTCCAGCACCGGGCGGCGGTACTGGGTGCGGGTCAGCGTGGCGCTGGCATCCGCCGGGGCCATCGGGATCTCTTCCAGGCAGAGCGCGAACTTGGTGGTCTCCGGCTCGGGCGCAATCATCGTCGCATCGCCATCGGTGGCCCAGTACATCGGGCGGATATAGACCGCAGCGCCGGGGGCAAAGCGTTTCAGCCCTTCGCGGGTGATCTCCACCATATCCTCGACCGAGACGGTGGGTTTCATCATCAGCGCCGAGGCCGAGGCATTGGCGCGGGCGCAGTGTAGATCCAGATCCGGCGTCACCCCGTCAAACAGCCGCGCCCCGTCGAAGATCGAAGAGCCAAGCCAGGCCGCGTGGTCGGCGGCGGACATGATTGGCACGTCCCCGTCGTGCCACTGACCGTTGAAGTAGGTGTGGATGGTGCTGCCAGCTGCCATGATCGGGGCCTTTCAAAATGTCTTGCGTCCCCGGGACACTAGGAGGCTCTTCCGGCAAGGTCCAGTGCCCGGTCGGCGCTTCTTTGCACATGGGTGTGTGGGGGCTGTGGAGGTGTTGCGTTGCCACTGCGCGCCGGGACAAGGACCTGGCAAGCTGTTTCGCACGCGAAACAAATGGGAAAACACCGAGGATCGGGCGCTTTGCGCGCGCCGCCCGGCGCGCGCCCGGCCCAAGGGGACAAGGCGCATCCGTGATGCGCAGCGTCCGGGCGGGAGTGCCCCGCCTGCCTGCCCGCCTGACTATATGGGCGCTTTTCTGGGAGACCGCGCAGGACCCTGTGTCGGGACCTGCGCCGGATTGGGGGACCGGAGCGGCTCAGTTGCCCGGTGTCAGGCCCAGCTTCCCAAGGATCGCACCCGCGTCTGCGGCCCAGCGGTCGTGCAGCTCGGCATTGGTGCCATGGCGCAGGCCCATCGCGCGCAGCCCGTCGAATTTCTCCGAGGTTTGCGAGCCGAAAGAGGCCGCAACGCGGGGCCACCAGTAGTCCACCGCTTCCTGCGCCTGCGCTGTCTCGCCGTTCTCTACCAGCTGGGTCAGCCCCTCTTCGGCCAACTCCGCATGGCGCTGCTCGATCGGGGCGATGCTGCGGAAGGCCTCTGCCAGAGGCTGGTAGGACACCTGCGACAACTCCCCAAGCTGCACCGTGACAGCGCGGCCCATCAGAAGGTTCATCACCACTGCGTCAAGCCAGCCTTCCAGCGGGTAGTTGAACACCGCAAGGCGCATGTCGTGCTTGCTGCGGCTCTGGCCGATGTCGGCATCGCGGGTCAGCCGCGCGGTCCAGGGGTGGTGATCGGCGTAGGCCTCGGTATCGGCGCCGAATTCCCCCATGATCCGCAGCACCTTGTCGGCATTGTCGGATTTCTCCAGCACGATCTTGGCGGCGGCGATGCGGGCCTTGATGCCGGGACCTTCGTTGATGATATCGGCAAAGCCCGCGGCCCCGGCGAGCTCGCTGTCGACAAAGGTCGCCATCAGTTTCAAGAGTTCCGCACGATAGCGCGGCGGCACGTTGGATGGATTGGTGAGCTTGCCGCCCTGCGCAAGATAGCTGCTGAGGCTCATGTCCTCGGCCATATCTGATCCTCCCTGAATTCGGCCCTGTGAAACGGGCCCTTAAACACAGACGCGCCCGGAAGGGCGCGCCATGAAATGCATTACTGATCGTAATCCACGACCACCCTATCGGTGACAGGATAGGCCTGGCAGGACAAGACGTAGCCCTTTTCGACCTCGTAATCTTCGAGCGCGTGGTTGGTGACCATTTCCACCTCGCCCTCCAGCACCTTGCAGCGGCAGGTGGAGCAGACCCCGGCCTTGCAGGCGTAGGGCGCGTCCATTGCGTTCTCCAGCGCCGCATCCAGGATGGTGGTGTCCTTGCCCATCTCGATGGTCTGGGTGGCGCCATCAAGGGTGATCGCGGCAGAGGTCTGGTTCGCGTTGCTGGCCGCATCGGCGGCGCTTGCCTTGCGCTTGGCCCGGCCGGGCTGGGCGCTGGCGAAGAGCTCGAACTTGATCTGATCGTCCTTCAGGCCTGCCGTGCGCAGCGCTGCGGCGATGCCCAGCATCATCGGTTCCGGCCCGCAGATAAAGGCGGTGTCGACGTTGTCGATATCAATCCAGTGCTCGAACAGCTGGGCGCATTTCTCCTCGGTCACCAGACCGGTGAAGAGGTCGATCTCCTGCGCATCGCTTTCCAGAATGTGGATGACGTTGAAGCGCCCCATGTAGAGGTTCTTCAGGTCCTCCAGCTCCTCGCGGAACATGATCGTGTTGACGCCCTTGTTGGCGTAAACCAGCGTGAAGGTCGAATTTGGCTCGGCCGCCAGGGTGGTCTTCAGGATCGACAGCACCGGGGTGATGCCGGATCCGCCGGCAAAGCCGAGGTAGGATTTTTCGGCGCCAGCATCGAGCGGCGTGAAGAAGGTGCCCATCGGCGCCATAGCCTGCAAGGTGTCACCGGGTTTGAGATCGGTATTGGCCCAAGTCGAAAAGGCGCCGCCATCGACGCGTTTGATACCGACCTGCAGGATGCCGTCCTCCTTGCCCGCGCAGATCGAGTAGCTGCGGCGCAGCTCCTCGCCGTCGAAATCGCGGCGGAAGGTCAGGTACTGGCCTTGGGTGAAATCGAACTCCGCCGCCGCGCCATTGGCGGGCTTCAGGGAGACAACAACCGCATCGCGGATCGTCTTGCGGACATCGGTGACTTCTAGATCGTGAAAGCGCGCCATGGAGGTCTCCTCAGATGCACTTGAAATAATCAAAGGGTTCGAGGCAGTCCTGGCAGCGCCAGTGTGCCTTGCACGGGGTGGAGCCGAACTGGCTCACACGGGTGACGTTCTTGCTGCCGCAATGGGGGCATTTTTCGGGGCCGCCTGCGGCCTGGGGCGGAGCGATGCCGTATTCTTCCAGCTTGGCGCGGCCCTTTTGCGACAACCAGTCGGTGGTCCAGGGCGGGGCGATCTGGGTTTTGAGGCGGATGTCCTCGACCCCGTGATCGCGCAGGGCGGTTTCGATATCCATGTTGATCACCGCCGTCGCAGGGCAGCCCGAATAGGTCGGGGTGACGGCCACCTCCAGAGTATCGCCGTCCCAGGCGACACCGCGGATGATGCCGAGATCGACCAGAGAGATCACCGGGATTTCCGGATCGGGCACGGCGTCCAGCCATTCCCAGATCTTCTCCACGCTTGGCTTGTCTACTGTTTGGCTCATGTGGCTCACTCCACTTTGGCTTTGCCCGGTCGATAGGCCGGGCAGCCCCCGACCTCCCCCACGGTAGGGGGCTTCACCCCCACCCGAGGTCGGGGGTGCCCTTACTGTGATGCGGTTGTCGCTACCACTTGGCGCCGGGATAGGCGCGCTGCAGCCACTGCATATGGGTCAGCAGGTGCCCCAGATGCTCGGTGTGCATCTTGCCGGTGCGCCCGCCCTTGTGACCAAAGGAACTGTCCGGGATGGTCAGCGTTGCCTCGCCCATGATCCGGCCGATCAGCGCATCAAAATCACCCCGCAGGCTGGCCGGATCGGGCGTGATACCCGCCTTGACCATCTCCGCGTCCACGTCGTCGGACTGGAACATCTCGCCCACATAGGGCCAGAGATAATCCAGCGCTTCCTGCATGCGGCGGTGGCTTTCTTCGGTGCCATCACCCAGCCCCACGACCGTATCGGCCGAACGTTCCAGGTGATAGGCGACTTCCTTGCTGGCCTTGGCGGCAATCGCGGCAACCCGTTCGTCGCTGGATTTCATCAGGTGACCCAGCTGGATCGAGTGCCAGGCATCGAACAGGCACTGGCGCATCAGGGTGCGGCCAAAGTCGCCGTTCGGCACCTCGACCAGCAGCACATTGCGGAAATCCCAGACATCGCGCAGGAAGGCGAGATCATCGGCGCTCTTGCCTTCCCCCTGCACTTCGCCCGCAAGGCCAAGCCACATCTGGGTCTGACCGATGAGGTCGAGCGCGGTATTGGCCAGCGCGATATCCTCTTCCAGAACCGGCGCGTGGCCGCACCATTCGCTGACGCGATGGCCCAGGATCAGGGTGTTGTCACCCATCCGCAAAAGGAACTGAGTAAAGGCTTCCTCGCGGGTCATCACATCGCTCCCACTTCTTCGGGGATGTCAAAGAAGGTCGGGTGACGGTAGACCTTGGATTCCGACGGCTCGTACAGCGGGCCTTTGTCGCCGGGCGAGGAAGCGGCGATATTGTTCGCCTCGACCACCCAGATCGACACGCCTTCATTGCGGCGGGTGTAGACGTCGCGGGCGTTCTTGATCGCCATTTCAGCGTCCGGCGCGTGCAGCGATCCGACGTGGCGGTGGCTCATGCCATGCTGACCGCGGATAAAGACTTCCCAAAGGGGCCATTCATGTTTCATGGGGTGTTCCTCCTGGCTGAGGGGCCACCCTGCCGCAGGTCTATGATGGACTGGGCAGGGGGCAGATAAGGCTTGGGTCGGTTATTCGGCGGCGTGTTTGCGCGCGGCCTTCTTCTGGGCGTGGGCCAGCAGGCCGTCACGGACCCATGCACCGTCTTTCCAGGCGTCATTGCGCGCGGCCAGACGGTCGGTATTGCAGGGGCCGTTGCCCTGGATCACGTCGAAGAACTCCGACCAGTCGGGATCGGTGTAGTCATAGTGACCGCGTTCCTCGTTCCACTTGATGCCGGGATCGGGCAGCTCAAGACCAAGGAATTCGATCTGCGGCACGGTCTGGTCGACGAACTTCTGACGCAGTTCGTCATTGGTGTTCATCTTGATCTTCCAGGCCATCGATTGCGCCGAGTGCACCGAATCCTTGTCCGAGGGACCGAACATCATCAGCGACGGGAACCACAGACGGTTCAGCGCGTCCTGCGCCATCTTCTTCTGCTCAGGCGTACCTTCGGCCATCTTGCGGATGGCGTCATAGCCCTGGCGTTGGTGAAAGCTTTCTTCCTTGCAGACCCGGATCATGGCGCGGCTGTAAGGGCCGAAAGAGGTCCGCTGCAGCGGCACCTGGTTCATGATCGCGGCGCCGTCCACCAGCCAGCCCACTGCGCCGATATCGGCCCAGTTCAGCGTCGGGTAGTTGAAGATCGAGGAATACTTCATGCGGCCATCCAGCAGCATTTCCGTCAGCTCATCACGGGACACACCCAGCGTTTCTGCCGCGCAGTAGAGATACAGACCATGGCCCGCCTCGTCCTGCACTTTGGCCAGCAGGATCGCCTTGCGCTCCAGCGTCGGGGCACGGGTGATCCAGTTGCCTTCGGGCAGCTGGCCGACGATTTCCGAGTGGGCGTGCTGGCCGATCTGGCGGATCAGCGTCTTGCGATAGCCCTCGGGCATCCAGTCCTTGGGCTCGATCTTTTCGCCCCGGTCGATCCGCGCCTGAAAGGCGGCGAGTTTTTCGGGGTCGTCTTGCGTGGCCTCGGATTTCACCATCTGAGCATACATAGCGCGTTTCCTCCCTTACTGATTACACACGTTCAAGGATCAGGGCGGTGCCCTGTCCGACACCAACGCACATGGTGCACAGCGCGTAGCGCCCGCCGGTACGTTGCAGTTGATAGGCGGCGGTCAGCACCAGCCGGGCGCCGGACATGCCAAGCGGATGGCCGATGGCGATAGCACCGCCATTGGGATTAACATGGGGCGCATCGTCCGCCACGCCAAGGGCGCGAAGGGTCGCAAGCCCCTGCGAGGCGAAGGCCTCGTTGAGTTCGATCACGTCCATCTGGTCGATGGTGAGGCCGGTGCGGGCCAGAACCTTTTGCGTCGCGGGGACCGGGCCGATGCCCATCACGCGGGGTTCGACCCCGGCGGCGGCCATGCCGACGATGCGGGCCATCGGTTTCAGGCCGTTCTTGGCCGCGGCTGCCTCATTCGCCATCAGGATGGCGGCGGCGCCATCGTTGACGCCCGAGGCATTGCCTGCGGTCACGCTCTTTTCCGGGCCGTTGACGCCTTTCAGCTTTGCCAGCTTGTCGGCGCCGGTGCCAGGGCGGGGGTGTTCGTCGGTGTCCACGACCAGGGCATCGCCCTTGCGCTGCGGAATGGTCACCGGGGTGATCTCTTCGGCAAAGACGCCTGCCTCATGTGCGCTGGCCCAGCGGGCCTGGCTGCGGGCGGCAAATGCGTCCTGATCCTCGCGAGAGATATCATAATCTTCTGCAACGTTATCAGCGGTCTGCGGCATCGAGTCGGTGCCATACATCTCGTGCATCTTCTTGTTCACGAAGCGCCAGCCGATGGTGGTGTCGTAGACCGCATTGGCGCGGGTAAAGGCGCTGGTTGCCTTGGGCATCACGAAAGGCGCGCGGCTCATGCTTTCGACGCCGCCTGCGATGGCCATGTCATAGTCTCCGGCGCGGATGCCGCGGCTGGCCATGCCCACTGCGTCCATGCCGGATGCGCATAGGCGGTTGATGGTGGTGCCGGGCACATCCACCGGCAGGCCCGCCAGCAGAGCCGCCATGCGGGCCACGTTGCGGTTGCTTTCCCCGGCCTGGTTGGCATCGCCAAAGATCACATCGTCAATGCTGGCCCAGTCCACGTCCGGGTTGCGCGCGACCAGCGCGGCAATCGGGGCAGCGGCCAGATCATCGGTGCGGACCTGGCTGAGGGCGCCGCCGTAGCGGCCAATGGGGGTCCGGGTGGCATCGCAGATGAATGCATCCATGGGGTTCGCGTCTCCTGTTTGGCTCAAAAATTAGCCGACCGTGTAGTCGGTGTACATTAAAGCAGCGATTCGCGGCAAGCAAAATGTAACGTAAAAGGTAGGTGATTGGAAAATCTGTAACACATTGTCGGAATCTGAATGACTTAACGTCCTTTTCCATCGGCGCGGATTTTCTGTTGCGGCCTGCCTGCGCTTTCAGGCAGGCTAAAACAGAACGATCGGTCTGTTGTGGTGCGGAGGACATCGCGACAGCTTTGCTAGGCCTGAAACAGGCGCATTGCGTCACGGGGTAGAGGACATGGCGGATATTCTGCGCATCGGCGGCGCCAGCGGCTTCTGGGGCGATGCTGCGCTGGCCACACCGCAACTGCTGGCAGCGGGCGGGCTGGATTTCATCGTCTATGATTACCTGGCCGAGATCACCATGGCGATCCTGGCCCGCGCGCGCGCCAAGGATCCGGGCGCAGGCTACGCCACGGATTTCGTCAGCGGCGCCATGGCGCCCAACCTGTCCCAGATCGCGGCGCAGGGTGTGCGGATCATCTCCAACGCGGGTGGGGTGAACCCCGGTGCCTGCGCCGCCGCCCTGCGCGAGGAAATCGCCCGGCAGGGGTTGTCGCTGAAAGTGGCGATCATCGAAGGCGACGATCTGACCGGGCAGGCTGAAGAGATCGCCGCAACAGGCCCGATCGAGATGTTTTCCGGCGCGCCTTTCCCGCCCAAAGACAAGATCGCCAGCATCAACGCTTATCTTGGCGCCTTTCCCATCGCCGCCGCGCTGGCCCGGGGCGCTGATATCGTCATTACAGGTCGTTGCGTCGACAGCGCCGTCACCCTTGGCGCCTGCATCCATCATTTCGGCTGGGCGCCGCAGGATCTGCACCAGCTCGCAGGCGGGTCACTGGCAGGGCATATCCTGGAATGCGGACCGCAGGCCACGGGTGGGAATTTCACCGATTGGCGCGATGTGGTGCAGGGGCTGGACCGCATTGGCTATCCCATCGCCGAAGTCTGCCCCGATGGCTCCTTTGATGTCGTGAAGCCCGAAGGCACCGGCGGGCTGGTCTCTTGCGGCACGGTGGGCGAGCAGATGCTCTATGAGATCGGCGATCCGCAGGCCTATGTGCTGCCGGATGTGATCTGTGACTTCTCGAATGTGACACTGACAGAAACCGCTCCGAACCGGGTGCATGTGGCGGGGGCCAGGGGTCTTGGCGTGCCGGAGGCATACAAGACCTGCCTGACCCACGCCGATGGCTACCGCGCCGGGCATATCTTTACCTTCTACGGGCTGCAGGCCGAGGAGAAGGCCCAGGCCTTTGCCGATGCGGCGCTGGCGCGGACCCGCGCGGCTTTGACCCGCATGAACGCGCCCGATTTCACCGATGTCAGCGTGGAGCTGATCGGCGCCGAAAGCCAGTTCGGCGCGATGCGCCAAAGCGCCCCGGCGCGCGAGGTCGCTGCCAAGATTGCGGTGCGCCACGTCGATGCCCGTGCCATTGGCCTTTTCATGAAAGAGGCAACCGGCCTGGGTCTTGCCACTCCGCCGGGCCTGTCGGGCTTCGCGGGCACGCGGCCCCGGCCCAGCCCGGTGCTGGCGCTGTTTTCCTACCTCACGCCCAAGGATCAGGTGTCAGTCACCCTGCGTGATGCGGCGGGAGAGGTTGATATCCCGGCCGCTGCGCCGCAGCCCGCCGATCCGCCCACGCGCCCTGCGCTGCCGGTTGCTCCGGCAGCGAATAGGGTGGTCGAGGTGCCGCTCGTGCGCCTGGCCTATGGGCGCAGCGGTGACAAGGGCGACATCGCCAATATCGGCATTCTCGCCCGCCGCCCCGAGTTCATGCCCTGGATCTGGTCCGCGCTGGATGAGGCCCACCTGACCCGCGTCTTTGGTCATTTCACCAAAGGCCGGATTGAGCGGTTCTACCTGCCGGGGAGTGCGTCGATGAACATCCTGCTGCATGGCGCGCTGGGCGGGGGCGGCACCTCCTCCCTGCGCAATGACCCGCAGGCCAAGGGATACGCCCAGCTGCTGCTGGCCGCCCCGGTGCCGGTGGATGCGGATCTGCTGAGGGGGTGGGATGAATAAAGAGGTGTCAGCCAGAAGGGCAGAACTCGTCCGCGGGCGGAAGCGAAGCGCCCGCCCATGGGGGCGGACGGGCGCTGCCCGGCCTGTTGGCCGGGCGGGACAAGGCAAGATGATACAGGGAGCCGTGACATGACAGTCTTTCAAAGCCGGATCAGCCCGGCCAGCGATGCCTTTCAGCAGAACCGCGCCGAGATGCTGGCGCTGGTGGATCGGATGCGCGCATTGGAGGCCCGCGCGGCAGCGAAATCCGATGAGCGCCGCCCGGTCTTTGACAAACGCGGCCAGCTTTCTCCGCGCGAACGGGTCTCGGCGCTCTTGGATCCCGGAATGCCCTTTGTCGAGCTTTACAACATGGCGTCCTATCTGGTGGATGACCCGGATCCCGAGACATCGATCCCCGGTGCCTCGATCATCACCGGGATCGGCTATGTCTCGGGCGTGCGCTGCATGGTCTTTGCTGATGACGCGGGGATCAATGCAGGGGCGATGACCGGCAAATCGGTGGACAAGGCGCTGGGCGCGCTTGAGATCGCGCATCGGCAGAAGCTGCCTTTTATCCATCTGGTCGAAAGCGCGGGCGCCGATCTGATGCGCTACACGGTGGAGCTCTGGGCCCATGGCGGCGGCATGTTTGCGGGGCTTGCAAGGCTCTCGGCGGCGGGCATTCCGGTGATCACGGTGCTGCATGGCGCATCGACCGCCGGGGGCGCGTATCAGCCGGGTCTGTCGGACTATGTGATCGGGGTCAAGGGCAACGGCATGGCGATGCTGGCGGGTGCCGCGCTGGTGCAGGCCGCCACCGGAGAGGTTGCGAAGGATGCCGACCTTGGCGGAGCCGAGATGCACGCCGAGGTCACCGGACTGGTGGAATATCTCGCCGAGGATGACGCCCACGGGATCGAGATCGCCCGCGAGGTGGTGGCGGGGCTGGGCTGGCCTTCGGGGGCTGTGCAGGGTCCTGACTATGACGCGCCGCAACACGACCCCGATGAACTGGCGGGCGTTGTGCCGGTCGATTACCGCAAACCCTATGACATGCGCGAGGTCGCGGCGCGGATCGTGGATGGCTCGCACCTGTTGGATTTCAAGCCGGGCTACGGGCCTGCAACGCTTTGTCTGCAGGCGCGCATCATGGGGCAACCCGTTGGGATCCTCGCCAACAACGGACCCATCGACCCAGACGGCGCCACCAAGGCGACGCATTTCCTGCAAGCGATGGATCAGGCGGGCACGCCGGTTGTCTTTCTGAACAACACCACCGGCTACATGGTCGGCACCGAGTATGAGCGCGGTGGCATGATCAAACACGGCTCCAAGATGATTCAGGCGGTGACAAACCTGCGGGTGCCCAAGATCTCGCTCTATGTAGGGGCCAGTTTCGGGGCCGGGAATTATGGCATGTGCGGCCATGCCTTTGGCGCCGACTTCTTGTTCACCTGGCCGAATGCCATGACCGGCGTGATGGGCGGGGAACAGGCTGCCCTGACCATGGAACAGGTCGCCCGTCGCACCGCCGCGCGCAAGGGATTTCCGGTGGATGAGGAGCGCCTTGCCACCCAGCGGGCCAAGATCACCGCGCATTTCGACCGGCAATCGGATGCGTTTTACACCTCGGGGCACATGCTCGACATGGGAATGATCGACCCGCGCGACACGCGCCGGGTGATCGGCTTTTGCCTTGCCACCTGCGCCGAAGGGCTGGCGCGCGATCTGCGGCCCAACGCCTTTGGCGTGGCGCGGGCATGACAGGGGAGACGGACATGACACAGATCACATCACTCCTTGTGGCCAACCGGGGCGAGATTGCCCTGCGCATCATGAAAACCGCCCGCGCCATGGGGATCACCTGCATCGCGGTGCACACCAAGGCCGATGCCGCCAGCCCGCATGTTGCCTATGCCGACCGGGCCATCTGCATTGGCGCCGGGCCGGTGGGCGACAGTTATCTTTCGGCGGAAAAACTGATCGCGGCGGCACGGGAGGCGGGTGCGGATGCGGTGCATCCGGGCTATGGCTTCCTGTCGGAAAGCGCCGAATTCGCAAGCGCCTGCACAGGGGCGGGCCTCATCTTCATTGGCCCCGGTGCCGAGGCGATTGCGCTGATGGGCAACAAGGCCGCCGCCAAGCGCCGCATGATCGCGGCGGGGGTTCCTTGTGTGCCGGGATACGAGGGCGAGGATCAGTCGGCAGATGTGCTGGCGGCCGAGGCAGACCGCATCGGCTATCCGGTGATGATCAAGGCGGCAGCCGGGGGCGGCGGGCGCGGCATGCGACTGGTTGAGGCGCCAGAGGGCTTCGCAGGCGCGCTGGGTCTGGCGCAGAGTGAGGCGCTCTCGGCCTTCGGATCAGACGAGGTGATCCTGGAAAAGGCGGTGATCCGCCCGCGCCATGTGGAAATTCAGGTCTTTGCCGACAGGGATGGCAACACGATCCATCTGGGTGAACGCGACTGTTCCGTGCAGCGCCGCCATCAAAAGGTGGTGGAGGAAGCGCCAAGCCCGGCGCTGGATGAAGACTTGCGCGCCCGCATGGGGGCTGCCGCCGTGGAGGCCGCCCGCGCCATTGGCTATGTCGGCGCCGGCACGGTGGAGTTCCTGCTCGATGACAGCGGCGCCTTCTACTTCCTTGAGATGAACACGCGTCTGCAGGTGGAGCACCCGGTCACCGAAATGGTCACCGGTCTGGATCTGGTGGCGCTGCAGATCCGCGTGGCGGCGGGGCAGCCCCTTGGCATCGTGCAAGAGGATGTGACCCTGACCGGCCACGCCATTGAGGTGCGCCTTTACGCCGAAGACCCCGCGCAGGATTTCCTGCCGCAGGCCGGGCGCATTGCCTTGTGGCGGGCTCCGGCGGGGGCGGGCATTCGCGTTGATGAGGGTGTTACCAGCGGGCAGGACATCTCTCCCTATTACGATCCGATGCTGGCAAAGGTGATCGCCCATGGCGCGACCCGGGCCGAGGCGTTGGAACGGCTGATCGGCGCACTGAAGGATCTGGCGCTGTTTGGACCGGCGAGCAACCGCGATTTCCTGCTGAGGGTGCTGAACCATCCCGAGTTCGCCGAAGGGCAGGCCACGACCGGGTTTATCGCCGATCACCTGCCGGGGGATCTGACCGCACCGCTTGGTTCGGCAGAGGTCGCTTTGGCGGCGGCGCTGATCTATCGCAGTGATCAGGCTGCGGCAGCGCGGGCAAGTGGCGTGGCGCCCGAGCTTCTCGGCTGGTCGGCGCAGGGGGCTTTGCACGCGCGGATGAAGATCGCCGCCGGGGAGGCGATCCATGATCTGCGGCTGAGCGAGATGGGCGGTGCCCTGACCGTCGCAGCGGGGGAGTGGTCGCATCAGGTGACCGGGCAGGACAGCGCGCTGCGCGTGGATGGCACCCGCGCGGATCTGCGGCACACTCATATGGAGGGCGACCGTCTTTTCCTGGCGACGGGCGCGCGCATTTTCGAGGTCTCGCGCATCCGCGCCGGGGCCAGCGCGGCAGCAGGAGAGGCTGATGGCCAGATCACCGCGCCGATGCATGGCGCGCTCTTGGAGGTCTGCGTCGCGGCGGGCGACAGTGTCACGCCGGGCAGCCGCCTCGCGGTGCTGGAGGCGATGAAGATGCAGCATGAAATCCTTGCCGCTGCTGCAGGCGTGGTGGCCGAGGTTCCGGTCGCTGCAGGCACACAGGTCAAGGCAGGCGATCTGTTGGTTTCCATCGACGTGGAAGGCGGCGCGGCATGAAATCGGATCTGTGCAAGCAGCTTGGCATCGAATTTCCGCTTTTTGCCTTTTCCCATTGCCGCGATGTGGTGGCCGCCGTCACCAATGCGGGCGGCATGGGCGTCTTTGGCGCCGCGATGATGAGCCCCGAGCAGCTTGAAGAGGAACTAAGCTGGATCGACGATCACGTGGACGGGCGACCCTATGGCGTCGATCTGATCGTGCCCAATAAGTTCGAGGCCAAGGGGCAGGACATTCCTGACGAACAGATCCTTGCCATGGTGCCCGAGGGGCATAAGGAATTCGCCGCCTCGGTGCTGCGCGACAAGGGCCTTGATCCCGGAGATCTGGACGCGCGGCGGCAGGAGATGCTGGTCTTTCGCGACAATATCAGCGCGGACGGGGCACGACGCAGTCTGGAGGTCGCCTTTCGCCACCCCATCGCGCTGATTGCCAATGCGCTGGGCGTGCCACCTGCCGATATGCTGGAGATGGGCAAGGCGCATGGGGTTGCCGTGGCGGCGCTGGTTGGCACGGCGCAGCACGCCCGCGCGCAGGTCGCGGCCGGGGTGGATATCATCGTCGCCGCAGGCGGAGAGGCCGGCGGGCACACGGGTGAGATTTCCACCATGGTGCTGGTGCCCGAGGTGGTTCAGTCCATCGCCGATATGGGCGCTGATGTGCCCGTGCTGGCGGCGGGCGGCATCGCCAGCGGCGCGCAGATGGCGGGCGCCATGGCGATGGGGGCGGCAGGGGCCTGGTGCGGCTCGGTCTGGCTGACGACCGTCGAGGCGGAGACCAACCCGGTGGTGAAGGAAAAGATGCTGGCGGCCAGCAGCGCCGATACGGTGCGGGCGCGGTCGCGCACCGGCAAGCCCTCGCGCCAGCTCATCAGCGGCTGGACCGAGGCCTGGGAGGGGAAAGGCGCGCCCAAACCGCTGCCGATGCCCTTGCAGACGCTGGTGTCGGAACCGGCGCTGGCGCGGATCGACCAGCTGAGCCAGACAGGCGATGCAGGCGCGCAGGAGCTGGCCACCTATTGGGTCGGGCAGGGCGTTGGTCTGATGACGCAGGCCATGTCCGCAGGCGCGGTGGTGCAGGCCTTCAAGGAGGATTTCCTGCGTGGCTACGAAAGGCTTCAGGCGGCGCTGGAAGGGTGAGGCAAGGCGCTGGAGCGGTCAATCGCCGGTGTAGTGCAGCACCGTGTTGGGATAGCCGGTGCCGTCGATCTCAAAGACGGTTTCGCCAACCGAGGCAAATCCCTGACGGTGATAAAACCCGATGGCGGGAGTGTTTTCGGAGTTCGTGGAGAGCCACGGCGCGCCCAATCCCTTGGCGCGGCAATGGCCCAGCCCGGCCCGCAACAGCGCCTGTCCGATGCCTCGCCCGTGGTGGCGCGGCTGCACGTAAAGGGTTGTGATCTCGGTCTTCGCGCCGCCGACTGGTGAGGGGCGATCTTCGGTGATCCGGATATAACCATCGATCCCGTCCCGGTTCTGCGACACGATCAGCGTCTCACCCGGGTCCTGCAGCAGCGCGGCGAAATGGGCGGGGGTAAAGGCCTCCAGCACAAAGGTGGCAAAGGTGTCATTAACGCCTTCGCGCAGGTAGGTGCCGGTCCAGACCTCGATCGACAGCGCCGCCAGCGCGGCGCAATCGGTGGTTTTTGCCGGGCGCAGCTGCAGGAGGTGTTTGGTTTGGGGCTTTGCGGACATGGGGGTCTTTCCGTTTTCTGTCTGCGCGTCCGTTGCGCCGCAACAGGGATCACATCCCGGCAACGGTGAAAATGGCGCGCCTGCATTTCGCGCTGTGGTTGCGGCGCGGCGGCAACAGGCCGGGCGCGCTGATCTTAGGCTTTTGCGGCTGGCCTTCTTGCTTCACCTGTTTAATAGTTTGCGGACAAATCGCGGAGCAACGGGAGGGGAGCGCCGATGAATATTCTCTACATCATGTTTGACCAGCTGAGGTTCGATTACCTCAGCTGTGCGGGGCACCCTCATCTGCAGACGCCGCATATCGATGCGCTGGCAGCAAAGGGCGTGCGCTTTACCCGCGCCTATGTGCAGTCGCCGACCTGCGGCTCGTCGCGGATGTCCAGCTATACCGGGCGCTATCCTTCCAGCCACGGGGTGCAGTTCAACGGCTATCCCCTGCGGGTTGGGGAATGGACCATGGGCGATCACCTGCGCCGCGCCGGGATGGGCTGCCACCTGATCGGCAAGACCCATATGGTGGCCGATGCCGACGGGATGGAGCGTCTGGGACTAGCGCCCGACAGTGTGATCGGGGTACGGCAAAGCGAATGCGGCTTTGATCCATTTATCCGCGACGACGGGCTTTGGGCCGAGGGGCCGGACGGGTTCTACGATGGCAAGCGCAGCCCGTATAACGAATACCTGAAATCCAAGGGCTATCCCGGCGAAAACCCATGGAACGACTTTGCCAATGCCGGGGTCGAGGGCAATGACGTCGCCTCGGGCTGGTTCATGGTGAATGCCGACAAGCCCGCCAATATCGCCGAAGAAGACAGCGAAACCCCCTGGCTGACCACCCAGGCGATGGAGTTTATCACTCAGGCCGAGGCGAAGGGGGATCAGCCCTGGTGCGCGCATCTGAGTTATATCAAGCCACATTGGCCCTATATCGTTCCGGCGCCCTATCACGACATGTACGGCCCCGAACACGTGCTGCCCGCCGTGCGTTCGGAAGCGGAGCGGGAAGATCCGCATCCGGTCTTTGGCGGTATGATGAACAACCGGATCGGCAAGACATTCTCGCGCGATGAAGTGCGCGAGCGGGTGATCCCCGCCTACATGGGGCTGATCAAGCAGGCCGACGACCAGATGGGTCGGCTGTTCGCCTGGCTGGAAGAGACCGGGCGCATGAAGGACACGATGATCGTGGTGACCTCGGACCATGGCGATTATCTGGGTGATCACTGGATGGGCGAGAAGAACCTGTTTCACGAACCGTCGATCAAGGTGCCGCTGATCATCTACGATCCGCGCGCCGAGGCCGATGCCACCCGGGGCACCACCTGCGATGAGCTGGTGGAGGCGATCGACCTGTTGCCCACCTTCCTTGAGGTCGCGGGCGGCGCTCCGGCGCCGCATATCCTGGAGGGACGCTCACTCATGCCGCTGCTGCGCGGGGAGAAGACCGAGTGGCGCGATCATGCGGTAGCGGAATTCGATTACGCCACCAATCCGATCTGCGAAACGCTGGGGCTGGCGCCAAAGGATGCGCGGCTGTTCATGGTGGTGGACCGGCGCTGGAAGTTCATGCATGCCGAAGGCGGCCTGCGCCCGATGCTGTTCGATCTGGAAACCGATCCGGACGAGCTGGTGGATCTGGGCGCCAGCGCGGAGCATGCCGAGGTGATCGACCTGATGTACGACCGGTTGCTGGCCTGGGGGCTGCGCATGTCTCAGCGCATCACCCTGTCGGATGAACAGATTGCCGCCCGCCGTGGCAAGGCGCCGCGCAAGGGCATCCTGCTGGGCGTCTATGAACCGGATGAGCTGGCGCCCGAGCTGACAGCGAAATACAGGGGCGCTGTTCCGTCAGAGTAAAACAGCGAATACGGGGAGGCTCCCGCCCGGCCGGGTCCTTTTGAAAAAGGACGCAGGCCCGTTGGGCCGAGCGCCGCGCAGGGCGCGGCGCTGCACCGTGCAAAGCACGGTGCCATGCCCAAGGCCGCCAGGGACGACCCGGCCCCGCCGGTTGTTCTGCGGGCGCGGGAGCCTGCGCTCCCTTCGTGAGGAGAAATCACATGCGCACATTCTATGCCGTTTCAGCCATCATCGGCACGTTGGTGCCTTGGCTGTTCTTCGGCTCCTTCTTTGCCCTCAACGGGATTGATATCCCGGCCTTTCTGCGTGGGTTGTTTGCCAATGGCGCGGCGGCAGGGTTCTCTGCCGATGTTCTGCTGTCGATCTTGGTGTTCTGGGTCTGGAGCTGGCGGGACGCCCGCGATCTGGGCCTGCGCCGCTGGTGGTTGCTCCTACCTGCAGGCTGCACCGTTGGGCTATCCCTTGCGCTGCCGCTGTATCTCTGGATGCGGGAAGGGCGGATGGGCGCCGCCTGATCTTGTCAGGCTGCCGGGGCCGGGCGCCGTTGCCTCTGGCCGGGGGGCACCCTATCCTGCGGCAAAAGCCAAAGAGGCGGGAGAACGGAACAGGCATGGCCGGGCAGAGCGAGCAGCTACTCAACGCGATCCTCAGCGATATCGACGCCGGGCGGCTGAGCCCGGGCGATGTGCTGGACGAAGCCGGTCTTGTGGCCCGCCACAACGTCTCGCGCACGCCAGTGCGGGAGGTGCTGATCCAGCTGGAGACCGCCGGGCTGATCCGCCGTCTGCCGAGGAAGGGCGCGGTGTTGTTCAAACCAACGCTGGAGGAATTCCTCGCCATCCTCGAAGTGCACGCCAAGCTGGAAGGACAGGCCGCGGGCCTTGCCGCGCGCCGCATGACCAAGGCTCAAGCCGAGGAACTGGAGCGTATTGTCTCTGCCTGCGAGGCGCACGCGGCCGAGAAGGGCGACGGCGATCCCGATGGTTACTATCAGCTAAACCTGCGCTTTCACGAGGTGATCGCGCTTGGCTCGGGCAATCCTTTCCTTGTGGAGATGATCAAGACCAATGCGCGCAAGCTGATGGCCTATTACCGGGCGCGCTATCGCTATCCCGGCTCCATCGCGCAATCGGCCAAGGACCATCGCAGGCTGGCCGGGTTGATCGAGGCCCATGACAGCGCAGCGGCGGAGGCCGAGATGGCCGCTCATGTGCAATTCGATCAGGTCACGGTGATGGATCTCTTGGCGGCGCTGGGCTGAGCTGCCTCAGCCGATGCCCTGCTCGAAGAACCGTGCCAGCGCCTCGGCGAAGCGGGCCTGATCAGATGTCTCCGCAAGGCTTGCCACAGCCTGCGCATGCACATCTTCCGGCAACATGCCCTTCATTTCCTCGGTCAGGGCGGTGATGAAGCCATGGCTCATTTCCGGGTGATGCTGGGTGGTCCAGATGTGGTGCCCGACGGTGAAACCCGCGATCATACCGTTACTGGTGGCTGTCTGCACCGCGCCCTGCGGCAGGGCGCAGACGCATTCCTTGTGAGAGCCATAAAGGCGCAGGGGATCGGGTAGCTCCCGCGCCCAGGGCGGGGTGTCCTGCAAGGCGTTGAGCGTTAGCCCCTGCACCCAGCCGCAAGGGTTGCTGCCCAAAACACCGCCAAGGGCTAGCGCCACGGCCTGATGGCCAAAACAGGCGCCAAAGAGGGGCTGCTTGCGGGCGTTCATGTCCCGGATCAGATCCATCAGCGGCGCGATCCAGGGCAGATCATCGCGGACCGAGGCCGGGCTGCCGGTGATCATCGCGCCGTCAAAATCCGCGATGTCCTTGGGGAACACGCCATCCTTTACCGAAAAGACCGAAACGTCCCAGCCGGGGCGGACCATGTGGATGAGGTCCGCGAACTTTTCTCCATCCTTGGGGTGATGCGCGGCAAAGTCGCTCTCGTCCGTGTTGGTCATCAGAATGGCCAAGTGCATGATATGCCTCGCAAGATTTTCATTTACATATTTATGAGGTCTAATAATATACACAAAGCAACCATTCGGGAAGCCCCTCATGACGATCTGGACACCGCAGGACGACGGCTTTGCCGATCTCAGCAGCCACGACACCTTTGCCAATGGCGCGCCGCACAACACCTTTGCCCGGTTGCGCCGCGACGATCCCCTGCACTGGACGGAATACGCAGGTGGTGAAAACTACTGGTCCGTCACCCGCTATGAGGACATCACCGCGATGAACAAGAACACCGAGGTGTTCTCCTCGGCGCGCGGTATCCGGATGGAGGATCAGTCCTACGAGGAATACCTTGCCCGGCGCACCTTTCAGGAGACTGATCCGCCGGAGCATTCCAAGGTGCGCATGAAGCTGATCAAGGCCTTCTCCAAGACCACCATGGCGCAATACGAAGAGGATATTCGCACGCTCTGTGCCGAGATCCTGGATCAGGCGCTGGCGAAGGGCACATTTGACGCCACCAAGGAAATTGCCCGGCAATTGCCAATGCGGATGCTGGGGCGCGTCGTGGGCCTGCCGGAGGAAGACCTGCCTTGGCTGGTGGAAAAGGGCGATGCGCTGATTGCCAATACGGACCCGGATTTCACCACGCATGTGCTGGACAAGATGGACACGGATGAATTCCGCATGATGCCGTTTAACTCTCCGGCGGGGGCGGAACTCTATGTCTATGCCAAGGAGCTGATGGAGGCGAAGGCGAAGAAGGGCGATACCTCTGGCGTTTTGAACCTGATCCTGGAACCGGCCAAGGATGGCTCCACCATCACCGAGACCGAGTTCCGCAATTTCTTCTGCCTGCTTGTTGCAGCAGGCAACGATACCACGCGCTATTCGATTGCGGCTGGCATTCAGGCCATGTGCCATCAACCCGAGCTGCTGGCGCAGATGCAGGCGGGCGGCGCGGTGTGGGAGACGGCGGCAGATGAGATCATTCGCTGGGCCACGCCCGCGCTCTACTTCCGCCGCACCGCGACGCGCGACGTTGAGATGCACGGCAAGACGATCCGCGCAGGCGACAAGGTGCTCTACTGGTTCATCTCGGCCAACCGCGACGAAAGCTATTTCGGTGATCCCTTCCGCGTCGACCTGATGCGCAGCCCCAACCGGCATGTGTCCTTTGGGCAGTTCGGCCCGCATGTCTGTCTTGGCATGTGGTTGGCCCGGCTGGAGGTCACGGTGCTGTTTCAGGAGTTGGCCAAGCGGATTTCGCATATCGAGGCGGCGGGGCCGCATAAATTCCTGCGCTCCAACTTTGTCGGCGGCATCAAGGAATTGCCGGTGCGGGTTAAGGCGGCATAGGCTGGGATAAACCTTTGGTCCGGGGCAAAGGCCCGGACAGCGCCCGACCTCCCGCACGGGAGGGCGCTTACGCACCCACCCGAGGTCGGCCGCTGTCCTCTGGTGGTTGGGTGAAATGATATGGGCATAACGGCACGCAAAAGATGCCGCAGCCCGTCCAACAGGAAGGACCTTGAGCTATGAAGACCCGCCTGCGCGCGATGTTCTGCGATCACCTCAGCATCATGCGGGGAAAATACCTCCCCAATTCCAAGATCGGTGACGATGCCACGCGGTTCTGCCGCTCGGTCTTTGGCACCCATTACGACAAGGACCTGCTGGATGCGCCCGGCTCCATGGTGAAACAGGGCCTGCCGGATATGGAGCTGAAATGGCTGCACGATGATATCCGCGACAGCTGGCATGCCTCGACCAAGGTGGTGCTGGGTGACCTCTACGACGATGCGGGGGAGCCGCTCTCCCTTTGCCCGCGTGGGGCGCTGAAACGGGCGGTAGCGGCCTGGTCCGCCAAGGGGCTGCAGCCCAAGGTCGGGATCGAGCTGGAAGCCTTTGCCCTGCAGGCCGATGAGAACGGCCGTCTGATGCCATACGATGCGCCGGGTGGCGTGGTCTATGGCACCGGCCCTTTTGCTGACCCCTTGCGGTTCAACGACCGGATCTGGGCGATGGCGGATGAGATGGGCTTTAGCCTGGATATGATCACCGCCGAGTTCGACAGTCCCCAGTTTGAATACACGCTGACCTTTGATGATGCGGTGAAGGCAGTGGACGATATCGTGCTGTTCCGCCTGATGGCGCGGGAGATCGCGCTGGAATACGGCATCGTGCTGACCTTCATGCCCAAACCCATCGCCGAGGCGGGCGGATCGGGCATGCATATCAACTATTCCTTCGTGGACGAGGCGGGCGGCAATGCTCTGTCCTCCGGCCCACGCGGCGGCCCCGAGCACATGAACGATCTGGCGCGCGGTTGCCTCGCTGGTGTGCTGCACCACCACAAGGGACTGGCCGGTCTGATTGCACCGACCGCGAACAGTTACATGCGGCTGCAGCCGGGGAGCCTTTCGGGTTACTGGCAGAACTGGGGCGGCGATCACCGCAACGTCACCACGCGGATCAGCTCCGAAGGCGGCGCCAAGGCGCGGCTGGAACACCGGATGGCCGATGCTTCGGCCAATCCCTATACGGCGGTGGCGGCGGTGCTGCAGGCCTCCCTTCTGGGGGTCGAGAAGGGTTACTCCCTGCCACCGATGGAAACCGGCGACGGTTTTGACCGCACCGATGCGCGCGAGGGCACGGCGATCGACCTGAAAGGCGCGGTGACGGATCTGGAGCGCGACACGGTTCTGGCAAAGGCAGTCGGGGAGGAACTGGTGGCAAACCACGTCTTCATGAAACGCAAGGAAGTGCGCAAGACCCGCGATCTGGAAGGCGACGGGATGCGCGATTTCTATGTGCATTTTGTCTGATTGCGGCAGGCGGGACCGAGTGGGGGAGAGATGACAGTGAAAGTGACCTGGAAATTGCCGGATGGCACAGAGATCACCGGTGCGGCGGAAAACGGGCAGAACCTGATGCAGGCCGCGTTGGCTCATGATGTGCCGGGGATCATCGGTGAATGCGGCGGCACACTCAGCTGCGCCACCTGCCATGTCTATGTGGATCCGGCCTGGTCCGACAAATGCGGCGCGCCCGAGGATTTCGAGGACGCGATGCTGGATATGGCCGAGGAACGGCGCGACAGCTCCCGCCTCAGCTGCCAGATCGAGGCGCATCCAGATCTGGACGGGCTGGTGCTGATCGTGCCCGAAGAGTAACGCGCCCGGCGAAACAGCGGTGCCCTCGCGCACCTGCTCTTGTTTTTGGTCCGGGCGCTGCGCAGGCTGCGCCAGACCAACAACGGGACGAGGGCAAGCGCGTGGCGGAGACAGGGCAGAGGGCAGACGATTTGGAATTGCAGCCCGATGTCGTGGCGGCCAATTGTCTTGGCGTTCTGGTGCCGCAATCACGCTTCCTCAATGAAAAGCGCATCGCCCGGATCAACGCGGCCCGCTATGAGGGGCAGGAGATTGCCGGTGCGCTGCATGTGATCGAAAAGGGCGACCGGGTGCTGGAAATCGGCGCCGGGATCGGCGTCGTCGGTGGCGTGATGGCGCGCCACAGTGGGGCAGAGCGTATTCTATCGTTCGAGGCCAACCCGCAGCTGATCCCGGTGGTTCGCGCGCTCCATGCGATGAACGGGCTGGAAGAACGGATCGAGGTGCGAAACGAAGTGCTGGTGACGGCGCCCGATGCGCCGGAGGCGATGGAATTCCATGTGCGCAGCAGCTACCTCGGCTCTTCCCTGCTGAACCCGGAGGGACGTCCGTCGGATCTGGTCCGGGTGCCGACGCGGTCCTTTGCAGAGATTTGCGCCGAGCTGAAACCCAATATTCTGATCATGGATATTGAGGGAGGCGAGCTGGAACTGCTGCGCCACATGGATCTGTCGGGTTTCCGGGGCGTGGTGCTGGAATTTCACCCCGAGGCTTATGGCATCGGCGGCATGCGGGAATGCAAGAACGTACTGCGGGATGCCGGATTTACCCGCATCGCGGAGAAGTCGACCCGCATCGTCTGGACCTGTCTGCGGATGGAGGCAAAGGTCGAGGGCGATGGGGCCTCTGTAGCGGAAACCACCTGAACTCTCGAAATAAAGTGCGTTGGCTGTACTGCGGTGCCGCGCCGCGTCAGCGGCGCCACCGAGAGATGCGGGCCCGAAGCGAAGGCTTCGGGCCCGCCATGGTATCTGGTGGCCTGTGCCGGGCTCATGGCCCGGCACAGGCGCCCGCGCACGAATGCAGAGCAGAGCGCAGATCAGCTGGCGGCAGCAAGGCCCGCATCAAGGGCCGAAAGGATGGTGCTGACATCGGCGGTCTCCAGCACCAGCGGCGGCGACAGGATGATATTTGGGCCAGAGACCCGCACCATGGCGCCCGATTGATAGGCAACCTCCTGCACCATGCCGATGGTCTTCTTGTCGATCGGGGTCTTGCTGACGTGATCGCCAACCAGTTCCAGCGCGCACATCAGCCCGTGGCCACCACGCACATCACCGATGAGTCCGTATTTGTCCTTCAGCGCCAGAAGACCCTCGTGCAGTTCCGCGCCGCGCGCTGCAGCGTTTTCCGGCACGTTCAGACGCTTGGTTTCCGCAAGACATGCCAGCGCCGCCGCCGCCCCCACCGGGTGGCCGGAGTAGGTGTAGCCGTGGCCAATGGCGGCCTTGCCGCTCTCGTCGCTCTCAAATACCTCGACCACCGCATCGGCGATCATCACCGCGCCAAAGGGGAAATACCCATTGGTGATCGCCTTGGCGGTGCACATCAGGTCGGGCTGCACCCCCCAGTGACGCGATCCGGTCCAGGATCCCGTGCGGCCAAAGGCGGTGATCACCTCATCCGCGATCAATAGGATCCCGTGTTTCGAGCAGATCTGCCGCACGCCGGGCATGAAGCTTTCATGCGGCGGGATCACCCCGCCGGCGCCCAGGATTGGCTCCATGATGAAGGCGGCGATGGTGCCTGCGCCCTGAAAGGCGATTTCATCCTCCAGCGCCTGCAGGCAGAGCTGAGCCAGACGCTCGGGATCACTCTCATTGAAGGGGTTGCGATAGGTATAGGGCGCCGGGATGTGGTGGCAGCCGGGTAGAAGCGGTTCGTACTGGGTGCGGAAATTCGCGTTTCCGTTGACCGACGCGCCGCCCATATGGGTGCCGTGATAGCCCTTCTTGAGGCTGAGGAACTTGGTGCGCCCCTCCTGCCCACGGATCTTGTGGTACTGGCGCGCCAGCCGCAGGGCGGTTTCCACCGAATCCGAGCCGCCCGAGGTGAAGAACGCGCGGCTTAGGCCGTCGGGGGCAAAGAAGTCCTTCAACTCCTCGGCGAGCTGGATCACCTGATCATTGGTGGTGCCCCGGAAGGTGGAGTAATAGGGCAGGACATCCAGCTGCGCGGCGATGGCATCCTTCACCGGCTGGCAGGAGAACCCGAGGTTCACGTTCCAGAGGCCCCCGACTGCATCCACGACCTCGTGCCCGTCAACATCGGTGATCGAAACGCCCCGGGCGCCGGTCACGATGGTGGGGGGATTGGCAAGGCTGTCGGCCGGATGCGCCATCGGATGCCAGAGCGATTTGGCATTATGTTCTTTGAGGAAATTGGAATCTTTCATGGAACGAGCTCCTGATTGCGGGGCCATCCGGCGGCGCCGGTGGGGGAAAGGCGGAAAAACGGGATCATATGCGGCATCATGCGGCGGCCTCTTGGGGGTAGTCGGCCGGGGCGGCGCCGCCGATACGATGGGTCAGGGTCTGACCGGCGCGGTGCAGGGCGGCGGGGATCAGAACGGCTTGTTCCGGCGTCATGCGGGACACCGGCGCGGCCACGGCAAGGGCGCCGATCACCTGACGGTCGGCGCCAAAGACCGGCACCGCATGGGAATGTACTTCGGCTTCGAAGCCGCCGACGGATTGCGCCATGCCGCTGCGGCGGACCTCTTCCAGCTGGCGGCGGATCGCCTCCGGGTCGGTCACGGTGGCGGCGGTGTGGCTGTGCAGCGGCCCGGACAGAACCGCATCGACGAACTCGGGATCGGCATAGGCCAGCACGGCCAGGCCGGAGGCAGTGCCGTGATAGGTCAGAACCTCGGCATCCTCCATCATCACCCGGGCCGCGTGGCGCGGCGAATAGGCGTGGCTGAGCGAGTTGAGCTGGGTGCCCTGCACCAGCGACAGATGGGTGGTTTCCCCGGTTTCCTCGCTCAGATCCTTCAACACCCGGCGCGAGACGGACAGGATCGGAACCGCGGCTTCGCGTAGGGCGGCGAGGCGCAGGACCTGCGGACCCAGCCGGTAGGACCGGTCGCCATCGGCCTGTTCGACAAAGCCTGATTCCTGCATTTCCCCCATCAGCCGATAGACCGTCGCCTTGTTCATGCCAGACAGGCGCGTGAGATCGCTGAGGCCGATCTCGGTGCGGCCGTGGTTGAAATATGTCAGCAATGACAAGGCTTTGGAGACTGTACCCATGTGGTTCGGCGATCCCGTGAATGCTGTGTGATCAGGCAAAGTCCAGGAATTTCCGCCTCTGCCTTTCAAATTTGTTGACAGATAACCGGGGAGGCTGTCAATCTAAATTCAAACCAACGGTTCGAATAATGAACCACCATGACCCAACAGAGTCCAACTGACAGCAACCGGGAGACTTGCAATGAAACTGACCACCATCGTCAAAGGCGCAGCGGCGGCCACCGCCCTTGGCCTCAGCGCCGCCTCTGCGCAGGCCGAGTATCCGGAAAAGCCGGTGAACTTTATCGTGCCTTGGCCTCCGGGCGATCTGGAAGACGTGCTGACCCGGATGATCGCCGAAGATTTCCAGAACGAATACGGCGTCGCGGCGGCGGTGGTGAACAAGCCCGGCGGTGGCGGTGGACCCTTCCCCGGTGCGATCGAGGTCGCCAATGCGCCCGCTGATGGTTACACCATCGGCTCCTTCGTGATCGGCGTGCCGGTTGTTGGCCACCAGATCGACATCCCGCCGCTGACCCCGGCCAAGTTCGACCCGCTGGGCATCTTCCTGACCTATCCCTTTGTCATCGCGACCTCGGGTGATGCGCCCTATTCCTCGATGGAGGAACTGGCAGCATACGCCAAGGAAAACGACGTGGCGCTGGGCCATTTCGGCGACGTGCTGACCCCGACCCAAGTGACCAAGGCCTTTGCCAAGAACGCCGGTTTCGAATGGGGCTCTGACGCGGCCTTTGACGCGCTGGATTGCAACACCCTGGCCTCGGGCGATGCGGATGTGATCAACACCACGCTGCAGCTGATCCTGCCCTGCCTTGATGACGTGAAGGTGCTGGTCTCGATCACCGATGAACGCATTCCGCTGGTGCCCGATGCGCCTGCGATCGGCGAGCTGGACGACAGCCTCAACATCGCGCTGTGGAACGGTCTCTTCGTGACCAAGGACACACCGCAGGACGTGCGCGACAAGATCATCGCGGTGGCCGAGAAAACCGTGATGAGCGAACGCGCCCAGAACGTGGCCAAGGAAACCGGCGCGCTGATCTACTGGCAGAACGCCGAGGACAGCGCTGCCCGTGTGGCCGCTGACATCGACACAATGGCGCGGATCGGTTCGATCCTCGAATAACCCATCCTCCCGGATCGGGGCGCCTCGCGGGCGCCCCGGACCCTTGTTTCCTGCGCGACAGAAGTTCCCCTCCATGACGACAGAACGCGAACGCCGTTTCCCCGGACCCCGGCGCGGACAGCTGGTTTTTGCCCTTGGGTTTCTTGGGCTTTCCGTGCTGCTGCTGGTGCTGATTGGTGATCAGACCGCTTGGGTGAAAAAGACCAAACTCTTTGCCCAACCCCGGTTCTGGCCCGGCGTGGCCCTAGGCGGCATGGTTCTGATGGGGGGCTTGCATCTCTACCGGCTGCCCTGGCGGCGCACGACGCGTTTCGACCTGAACGAGGCCCGGCGCTGGGGGCAGGCGGTGGAATACGTCGCCTGGTTCATGGCCTACGTGCTGCTGGTGCCGCTTGTGGGCTATCTGCCGGTGACGCTGGTCTTCGTTCCGCTGCTGACCTGGCGCATGGGCTATCGCAGTCGCCTGATGCTGTGGACCAGCGCTGGTTTCGCCCTTGCCGTGGTGCTGGTGTTCAAGGGGCTGCTGTCGGTGAAGATCCCCGGCGCGCTGCTCTATGAATATCTGCCGGGGTCCCTGCGCAGTTTTGCCATCCTCTACCTCTAAGCCTCCAGTTTAACGGGATCCCCGATGGACCTTATTCTTTCTGCAATCGAGATCCTGATGCGCTGGGACGTGGCGCTGGCGCTGCTGGCCGGGTCGGTGGGCGGCGTGCTGATCGGTGCCATCCCCGGCGTCGGTCCGGCGGTTGCGATTGCCATCCTGCTGCCCGCGACATTCTCGATGGATCCCATCGTGGGGCTGACCGTGCTGCTCGGCATCTACGGCTCCTCCATGTACGGCGGCGCCATTCCGGCGATCCTGATCAACACGCCCGGTACGGCGGTCAACGCGCTGACCACCTATGACGGCTACCCGATGACCGCGCGGGGAGAGCCGCGACGCGCGCTCAGCCTTGCCTATTCCGCCAGTTTCTTTGGTGGGGTCTTTTCGGTCATCTGTCTGATCCTTTTCGCGCCGGTGCTGGCCAAGGTGGCGCCGATGTTCGGCAGTCGCGAGATCTTCCTCGCCGCGCTGCTGGGCCTGTTGCTGGTGGTGGTGGCCCATCGCGGGCAGGCGCTAATCGCAGGGGCGCTCGCTTGCTTTGGCATTTTCCTCAACACCATCGGCATGGAGCCGGTGAAATACACCCAGCGATACACCTTCGGGCAGGATTTCCTAGGCGGTGGCATCAACCTGATCGTCGTGGTTCTGGGCCTCTTCGCGATCTCTCAGGCTTTTGTGTTGCTGACGGATGAGGACGAGAAGATCCGTCTGACACGCCTGCGCGGCGGCATGTTCCAGGGCCTGCGAGAGCTGTCGCGCCATCCCCGTGTGGCGTCAGTCTCTGCCGGGTTTGGCGTCCTGATGGGGATGATCCCCGGCGTCGGCGAATTCACTGCGCAGTTCATGTCCTACACCTATGCGCAGAAGACTTCCAAACGGCCGCAGGATTTCGGGCGCGGGTCGTCGGAAGGGCTGATCGCCGCCGAGACCGCCAACAATGCCGTGCCCGCCGCCGCCATGGTGCCGCTTCTGGCGCTTGGCATCCCGGGGGAGGCGCTGACGGCGATGATGCTGAGCGTCTTTTACGTCCATAACGTGGTGCCGGGACCGGGGCTGTTCCAGAACGACATGGATTTCGTGGTGGCGCTCTATCTGGCGCTGTTGATCCTCAACGTCCTGGTGCTGATCTTCCTGCTGTTTGCGACCCGCAGCCTGATCCAGGTCGTGAAGATCCCCAATCGCTTCCTTGGGGTCTGTATCCTGACGCTCAGCTTTGTCGGGGTCTATTCCCTGCGCAACTCTGCCACCGACTGCGTGATGGCGGCGGCATTTGGTCTGGTGGGCTATGTGTTGAAACGCCTGTCGCTGCCTGCGGTGCCGATCATCCTTGGCATGGTTCTGGGCGGCATCATGGAGGTGAAGCTGCGCGCGGCCATGGCGCGGGTCAAAACCCCCTTTGATTTCATCGACCGCCCGGTGGCGTTCATCCTGTTTTCCATCATCATACTGGTCCTTGTGATGCATACCGTCCGCATTCTGCGCGACCGCAAGGAGCTGAAGGAGGCCGAATGGCAGACCAAAACCTCATCAACGAACTTCGGCGGGCTGATGTGGCGCCGCAAAAACTCTTTCTTGAAGGATCGTGGCAAGCAGGTTCGGGCACGCCATGCGAAGTTACTTCGCCGATTGACGGATCTGTTCTGACCACACTCGAAGGCGCGTCAGCGGCGGATGTGGAGCGTGCGGTGGCTGCTGCCCGCGCCGCGTTTGAGGATGGCCGCTGGTCACGTCTGGCGCCCGCTGCGCGGAAAAAAGTGCTGCATAAGATCGCTGATCGGATCGAGGCGGAGGCGCTACCCCTTGCCGTTCTTGGCGTGCGCGACAATGGCACCGAAATGGGCATGGCGCTGAAGGCCGAGCCGGGATCGGCGGCGGGCACCTTCCGTTATTATGCGGAGGCGCTGGACAAGATCGCGGGAGAGGTCGCTCCCACCGCCCCCGATGTGCTGGGGCTGGTGCAGCGCGCACCGGTGGGCGTTGTCGGCGCCATCGTGCCGTGGAATTTCCCGCTGATGATCGGCGCCTGGAAACTGGCGCCTGCACTGGCGATGGGCAATTCGGTGGTCTTGAAACCCGCCGAGACCGCCTCGCTGTCGCTGTTGCGTCTGGCCGAGATCTGCGCTGAATGCGGCCTGCCGGATGGGGTGCTGAACGTGGTCACCGGCGCGGGCGCGGAAACCGGCGCGGCGCTGGCCGAATCCATGGGCGTCGATGTGCTGGCCTTTACCGGATCGGGCGGCACCGGGCGCAAACTGCTGGAGGCCTCGGCGCGCTCCAACCTCAAACGCTGCTATCTGGAGTTGGGCGGCAAATCCCCCAATATCGTCTTTGCCGATGCCCCCGATCTGCGCCACGCGGCCAAGGTTTCGGCGGCGGGAATCTTCCGCAATTCAGGGCAGGTCTGCGTGGCTGGGTCACGCCTTCTGGTCGAAGCCTCGGTGCATGATGAATTCGTCGCCATGCTGATCAACGAGGCCGAGGCGCTGCGGGTGGGCGATCCGCTGGATCTGGGCAATCACATCGGTGCGGTCAATTCCGAGGACCAGCTGCGGCGCAATCTGTCTTTCATGGATATGGCCCGCGCCGAGGGTGGTCAGGTGGTGACCGGCGGCAACCGGATCCTGCAGGAAAGCGGCGGCACCTATATGGCGCCCACCATCGTGACCCACGTTGCGCGGGACCATGCCCTGTTCCAGCGCGAGGTCTTTGGCCCGGTGCTGTCAGTGACCAAGTTCGAAACCGAGGAACAGGCGCTGGCGCTGGCCAATGGCACCGATTTCGGCCTGGCCGCAGGGGTCTGGACCGCCAACCTGTCTCGTGCCCATCGCATGGTCGCGGGCATCCGCGCGGGGGTGGTCCATGTGAACACCTATGGCGGCGCAGATAATACGGTGCCGTTGGGCGGGGTCGGGCAATCCGGCAATGGCCTCGACAAATCGCTGCATGCGCTCGACAAATACGTCGATCTGAAAACCGCCTGGATCCAGCTTTAACCGGAGGCAATGACACGATGCCCGATAAAACCATTCTGATCGCCGGGACCTATGACACCAAGGATGCCGAACTGGCCTATCTGGCGGATGTGATCCGGGGGCAGGGCGGCGTCGTCCTGACCATGGATGTCAGCGTCTTGGGCGATCCGAGCCAGCCCACCGACATCAGCAAGCATCAGGTGGCCGAGGCAGGCGGCAGCTCCATCCAGGCCGCCATCGACAGCGGCGATGAAAACACCGCCATGCAGATCATGGCGAGAGGCTCCGCAGCCAAGGCGCTGGAGCTCTATCGTGCCGGTTCCATCGACGGGGTGATCGTACTGGGCGGCACCATGGGCACAGATCTGGCGCTGGACCTCTGTGCGGCGCTGCCGCTGGGGGTGCCGAAATATATCGTCTCCACCGTGTCCTTTTCACCCTTGATGCCGCCGGAGCGTATCCCGGCCGATGTCCAGATGATCCTCTGGGCCGGGGGGCTGTATGGTCTGAACTCGGTTTGCAAAGCTTCGCTGAGCCAGGCGGCGGGCGCGGTTCTGGGCGCGGCCCGTGCGGTGGAGCCGCCAAAGCGGGAGCGGCCACTGATCGGCATGACCTCTTTTGGCAAGACAGTGCTGCGCTACATGGTGACGCTGAAACCGGCGCTTGAGGACCGAGGCTATGAGGTGGCCGTCTTCCACGCCACTGGCATGGGCGGGCGGGCGTTTGAAAGCCTCGCCAGCGAAGGCGCCTTTGCCGCGGTGATGGATTTCGCCCCGCAGGAAGTGACCAACCACCTGTTCGGCGGTCTGTCAGCAGGCGCGGACCGGATGACCAATGCAGGCACTTCGGGCACCCCGCAGTTGGTGGCGCCGGGCTGTTATGATCTGGTGGATTTTGTCGGCTGGCAGGAGACCCCGCCGCAGCTACAGGGGCGACCCAGCCATGCCCACAACCGGCTGCTGACCTCGGCGGTTCTGGACGCCGACGAGCGCCGCCTTGTCGCCCGCACCATCAGTGACAAGCTGCAAGGCGCCACCGCCCCGGTCGCGGTGCTGCTGCCCGAGCAGGGCTGCAACGAATGGGACCGCCCCGGCGGCGATCTGCACGATGCCGAGGGGTTGTCGGCCTTTTGCGATGAAATGCGCGCGGCCTGCCCGGGCAATGCGACGCTGCACGCGCTGGACTGTCATATCAACGACGCAGCCTTCGCTGAGAAGGCGCTTGAGATCTTCGACGGCTGGGTGGCTGAGGGACTGATTCCGCAGGGATAGAGGTCTGCGCGCCTGCCGGATCACCAAATCTTGAAAGCGTTACAGGGCGCCCGCGACAGTGGGCGCCCTTGTTGCGCGTTAGGGTGAATAGAATAGGTGTTCGATGTTTTGCTGCCGAAAATACTTCCTGCGCGCAATGATATTACTTGCCATGCGAAGGGACGCGGCCTAGTGTGCTGTCAAATTAGTGGAACAATGTTCCACATAGTGGAATATGGGTTGACAGTCAGACCGCTGGCCTGAATTCTGCGGCTCCGCAGATGACGCCGGGTTCTGGCAAGGGCGGCAAAGACCGGCCTTGGCGCGCGGAGGAGGGCGTGGCTAGATCCCGACAGGAACAGGGGGCGTGTGCAAAAGGCCAGAGGCCCGCAGCCCCGCCAAGGAGAGGAAAACACGGATGACGGATGCCATTGGATACGAACGCGTTGGGGATATTGCGGTCCTCAAGGCGCAGAACCCGCCGGTAAATGCGCTGGGCCTGGACGTGCGCCAGGGCCTGGTGGACGGGATCGAGCGGGCCGAATCGGAAGGCGCCAAGGCGGTGCTGATCTACGGTGAGGGCCGCACCTATTTCGCCGGCGCCGATATCCGCGAATTCGGCAAGCCGCCGCAGGGGCCGTTTCTGCCCGATGTCTGCACCCGCATCGAATCGTCGCCGCTCCTGGTGATTTCGGCGCTGCATGGCACCGCACTGGGCGGCGGTCTGGAAATCGCGCTTGGCTCGCACTATCGCATCGCCGTGCCTTCCGCGCGTATCGGTCTGCCGGAAGTGCTGATCGGCGTGATGCCGGGCGCCGGTGGCACCCAGCGTCTGCCGCGTCTGATTGGTATTGACGCCTCGGTTGACGTGATCACCTCGGGTCGTCAGGTCGGCGCCAAGGAAGCTTTGAGCCTCGGCATTCTGGACCGCGTCGAAGAGGGCGAGCCGCGCGAGATCGGCCTTGCCTATGCGCAGGAGCTGCTGGATCAGGGCGCCCCGCGCCGCGCCATCAGCGAAATGCCTGCGCCCGAATCCGTCGATTTCGATGCGCTTTATGACTCTGTGCTGAAAAAGGGCCGTGGCCTTCTGGCACCTGCGGTTGCGATCCGCGGCATTCAGGCCTGCTGCGAGCTGCCCTTTGACGAGGGCATGAAGCGTGAGCGGGAACTCTTCATGGAGCTGATGAGCACCGACCAGCGGCAGGGCATGATCCACGCCTTCTTCTCGGAACGCGCAGTCAGCAAGCTGCCGGAACTGAAAGGCGTTGAACCGCGCGCGCTGAACAGCCTCGGCGTTATCGGTGGCGGCACCATGGGGGCAGGCATCGCCACGGCAGCGCTGCTGGCCGGTCTGCCTGTCGTAATGCTGGAAATGACCGCCGAGGCCGCCGAAGCCGCCAAGGGCCGCATTTCGGGCAACCTTCAGGGCGCGCTGAAGCGCGGCAAGATCAGCCAGGAGAAATTCGACCACCTGACCGGTGAGGCGCTGACGCTGGCCACCGATTATGACGCGCTGAGCGATGTCGATCTGGTGATCGAGGCCGTCTTCGAAGAAATGGGCGTCAAGAAAGAGGTCTTTGGCAAGCTGGATGCCGTCTGCAAGAAAGGCGCGATCCTGGCCTCCAACACCTCCTATCTGGATGTGAACGAAATCGCCGCCAGCACCTCGCGCCCCGAGGATGTCATCGGGTTGCACTTCTTCTCTCCGGCGCATGTGATGAAACTCTTGGAGATCGTCGTTGCCGACAAGACGGCGCTGGATGTGGTTGCCACGGGTTTCGAACTGGGCAAGCGGCTCAAGAAAATCTCGGTCCGCGCCGGGGTCTGCGATGGTTTCATCGGCAACCGGATCCTGGCGACCTATCGCAAGGCGGCCGATCACATGGTGCTGGACGGTGCCTCTCCCTATCAGATCGACAAGGCGCTGACCGATTTCGGTTTCGCGATGGGACCCTTCGCGGTGGCGGATCTGGCGGGGCTCGACATCGGCTGGGCCGTGCGCAAGCGCAAGCGCGCCGAGGGCATGGACCCGCGCGAGCGTGACAGCAGCTACATGGACAAGATCTGTGAGGCGGGCAACTTTGGCCAGAAGACCGGCAAGGGCTATTACGTCTACGAGGCAGGCAAGCGCGGCGGCACCCCGAACCCCGAGGTGACCGAGTTGATCGAGGCCGAGCGCGCCGAGAAGGGCATCACCCCGAAAAAGTTCACGGACGAGCAGATCGTGACCCGCTACATGGCGGCCATGGTCAATGAGGCCGCCAAGGTGGTGGGCGAAGGTATCGCGCGCCGTCCGCTGGACGTCGATATGACGCTGCTCTTCGGCTACGGCTTCCCGCGCTATCGTGGCGGGCCGCTGAAATGGGCCGACATGCAGGGGCTGGATACGCTTCTGGCGAACATCAAATCCTACGCCGAAGAAGACGATTATTTCTGGCAGCCCGCGCCGCTGCTGGAGCAGTTGGTTGCCGAGGGGCGCACATTCGACGATCTGAACAAGGAAAACAGCTGATATGAAAGAAGTCGTTATCGTCTCTGCCGCCCGCACCGGGCTGGCCAAATCCTTTAGGGGATCCTTCAACATGACCCACGGCGCCACCATGGGCGGTGCCGCGGTCGAGGCCGCCATGGCCCGCGCCGGGATCGAAGGCGCCGAGATCGAGGATTGCATCATGGGCTGCGGCGCTCCCGAAGGGGAAACCGGCGCCAATATCGCCCGCCAGATCGCTCTGCGCGCCGGGCTGCCGGTCACCGCATCGGGCATGACCGTGAACCGCTTCTGCTCCTCCGGTCTGCAGACCATCGCCTTGGCGGCGCAGCAGATCATCTGCGAAGGCGCAGGCCCGATGGTGGCAGGCGGGGTGGAAAGCATCTCGATGGTGCAGCCGAAACTGCGCCCCGTGCAGGAAGACTGGCTGAAAGAGCACAAGCCCGCCGTCTATATGACCATGATCGAAACCGCCGATATCGTCGCGGAGCGTTACGGCATCAGCCGCGAAGATCAGGACGCCTATGGTCTGCGCAGCCAGCAGCGTATCGCTGCGGCGCAGGAAGCCGGTCTGTTCAAGGATGAGATCATTCCCGTCTCCACCACCATGGCGGTGAAGGACAAGGAAACCGGCGAGATCTCGATGAAGGACGTTGTCGTGGACCGCGACGAATGCAACCGTCCCTCGACCACGCTCGACGGTCTCGCTGGTCTGGCGCCAGTGCGCGGCGACGGCAACTTCATCACCGCAGGCAACGCCAGCCAATTGTCCGATGGCGCCGCTGCCGTGGTGCTGATGGAAGCCAAGGAGGCCGAGAAGCGTGGGCTTGAGGCTATGGGCGCCTTCAAAGGCTTCTGCGTTGCAGGCTGCGAGCCGGACGAGATGGGCATCGGCCCGGTCTTTGCCGTGCCGCGGCTGCTGGAACGCCACGGGCTGACGGTGGATGACATCGATATCTGGGAGCTGAACGAAGCCTTCGCGAGCCAGGCGCTCTACTGCCGCGACCGGTTGGGTATCGATGACGAGAAATGCAACGTCAACGGCGGCTCAATCGCCATCGGTCACCCCTTTGGCATGACCGGTGCCCGTATGACCGGCCACATCCTGCGCGAAGGCAAGCGCCGCGGCGCCAAGCTGGGCGTCGTCACCATGTGTGTCGGCGGCGGCATGGGCGCAGCGGGCCTGTTCGAAATCTACTGAACCGCAATCAAAGACCACGCGGCACCCGGCGGGCAGTCATCGCCCGCCGGATGTCGCCCGGCCCGATTGGATCGTGCCAAAGGGCCATGAGGAGAATGAAATGGATCTGAGTTACACCCCCGAAGAACAGGCCTTCCGCGAGGAGGTGCAGCGTTTTCTGGACGAGAAACTGCCCAAGGACATGTCGGATGCGGTCCGCGAGGGACGCAGCCTAGGCAAGGAAGGCCACGAACGCTGGCATGCCATTCTGAATGAACAGGGCTGGCTGGCGCCGAACTGGCCGCGCGAATTTGGCGGCTGCGAATGGAATGCCGTGCAGCGGCATATCTTCGAAGAGGAATGCTGCCGTGCCCATGCGCCGCGCATCGTGCCCTTTGGCCTGACCATGCTGGCGCCGGTGTTGCAGAAATTCGGATCCAAGGAACAGCAGGATTACTACCTGCCCAAGATCCTGAGCGGCGAACACTGGTGGTGCCAGGGCTATTCCGAGCCGGGCGCGGGTTCTGACCTTGCCAGCCTGAAAACCAAGGCGGTGCGCGAGGGCGACCACTATATCGTCAACGGCCAGAAGACCTGGACCACGCTGGGCCAGCACGCCAACTGGATCTTCTGCCTGGTGCGCACCGACCCCGATGCCAAGCAGCAGGAAGGCATTTCCTTCCTTCTGATCGATATGGACACGCCGGGCATCGAAGTGCGCCCGATCATCCTGCTGGACGGCACCCACGAGGTGAATGAAGTCTGGTTCACCGACGTGAAAGTGCCGGTGGAAAACCTGGTGGGCGAGGAAAACAAGGGCTGGACCTACGCCAAGTACCTCCTGACCCATGAACGTACCAATATCGCCGGTGTCGGCTTCAGCCAGGCCGGTCTGGATGCGGTGAAACGTCTGGCGCGCGTGCAGATGCACAAGGGCCGCCCGCTGATCGAAAACCCCTATTTCGCGGCCCGTATGGCGCAGGCGGAGATCGATCTGATGGCCATGTCCACCACCAACCTGCGCATCATCTCGGCTGCGGCCTCCGGTCAGGCGCCGGGTGTCGAAAGCTCGATGCTGAAGGTGAAGGGCACCGAAATCCGTCAGGAAATCAACGATATGGCGCGCCGCGCTGCGGGCGTTTACGCGATGCCCTTTGCCTCCGAAGCGGTGGAAGGCGGCAACGAACCGCCGGTCGGCCCCGAAGGTACGGCTGCCGTTGCTGCGCAGTATTTCAACAACCGCAAACTGTCGATCTTTGGCGGTTCCAACGAAATCCAGAAGAACATCATCGCAAAAGTGAAAATGGGAGGCCGGGCATGAACTTCGACCTGACCGAAGAGCGGCAGATGCTGCAGGACAGCCTGCGTCGCTTCCTGTCGGACCGCTACACGACATCCGTGCGCAACGACATCCTGGAAAGTGAGACCGGATTTTCCGCCGATATCTGGGGACAGCTGGCCGAACTGGGTGTCATCGGTGCGCTGTTTTCCGAGGAAGACGGCGGGTTTGGCGGCGCCGGTTTCGATATCTCCACCGTGTTCGAGGAACTGGGCCGTGCTGGCGTGGTTGAGCCGCTGCTGGACACCGCGCTGCTGGGCGGTGGTCTGATCGCGGCACTGGGCAATGACGATCAGAAGGCCCTCGTCGAAGAGGTGATCGGCGGCGGCGTGCAGCTGGCCTTTGCGCACGGCGAGCCGAACAGCCGCTACGAGTTGTCTCGGGTGGAAACCACGGCCAAGACCGAGGGCGATCAGATCGTTCTGAACGGGCGCAAGGCCGTCGTCGTCAACGCCGAGGCCGCCGATCACCTGGTGATCTCTGCCCGCGAAAGCGGCGCGGCGGATGCGACCGATGGGATCTCGCTGTTCCTGGTGCCCCGCGATGCCGAGGGCCTGTCGCTGCGCGGCTATGCGCTGCTGGCTGGCGGTCGCGCTGCCGAGGTCGAGCTCGATAACCTGCGCCTGCCTGCCTCTGCCCGTCTGGGCGATGCTGGCGCCGCATGGTCTGCCATGGCCGGGGTCTTTGCCCGCGCCGAGGTGGCGCTGGCTGCCGAAACCCTGGGCGCGATGGAAACCGCGACCGAGCTGACCCGCCAGTACCTGCTGACCCGCAGCCAGTTTGGCCGCCCGATCGGCACCTTCCAGGCGCTGCAGCACCGGGTGGCGGATCTGCTGATCGAGATCGAGCAGGCGCGCTCGGCGGTGATCAACGCGGCCGGCCATCTGGAAGGCGACACGCGGATGCGCGATCTCAACGTGGCGGCGGCGCGCAACCTGATTGGCCGTGCAGGTCGTCTGGTGGCCGAGGATTCGATCCAGCTGCACGGCGGTATCGCCATGACGCAGGAATACGAACTGGCCCATATCGCCAAACGGATCGTCATGGCGGAGCACCGCTTTGGTGATGCGGACACGCAGCTGGAGCGTTTTCTTGACCTCAGCGCCGCGTGATACCGGCGAGGTCCGCCTGATCGAGGAACCCGGTTGCCAGCAGATGGTTGGCTACCGGACCGAGGTCGATACCCGGGATGGCTCCTGCACCGTGACGCTGGAACTGGAGCCCCGGCATATGAACCGCCATGGCATCGTCCATGGCGGCATGGTGGCCACGGTTCTGGATGTAGTCTGCGGCAATACTGCAATGCAGTTCTTCGATCCGGACGGAAACGCGGACCTGGTCACCGTTTCGCTGAACCTCTCCTATGTGGGGTCGACGCGGACCGGGGCCATTACGGCCCGCGCCCGGCCTACGGGGGGCGGCAAAAGCATCGCCTATATCTATGGCGAATTGTTTGATGACACGGGCCGCCTGCTGGCCACGGCAAACGGAATTTTCAAGAGGATACGGAAATGACCCGACGTGCACGGATGGACGATCTTGGCGACCGCGCGGTTGTCGTGAATATGAACCCGGACCGCCGGGGCGCCCTGTCGCAGGATCTTCACGACGCCATTCAGGCGGCGCTGGATCTGGCGCAGGAGCCGCGCATCCGGGCCGTGCTGCTGACCTCGGAAGGCGGGTTTTTCTGCGCCGGGGGCGATCTCAACGTGCTGATAGAACGGCGCGGCCTCAGCGAGGACGAGCGCCGCGCCAAGGTGAACAACCTGCACGATCTGATCCGCGGCATCCGCGATTGCCCGGTGCCCGTGATCGCCGCCGTTGAGGGCGGCGCGGCCGGGGCGGGTCTGTCGCTGGCGCTGGCGGCAGATCTGATCGTGGCTTCTTATGGGGCGAAATTCACCGCCGCCTACGTCAAGGCGGGACTGGTGCCCGATGGCGGGCTGACCGCGGCGCTGGCGCGGATGCTGCCGCGTCCGCTGGCGATGGAAATGTGCCTTTTGGGGCGGCCGGTGACAGCCGGGCAAATGGCTGCGCTCGGCGCGGTCAATCAGGTGGTGGCGCCGCAGCGCGTTCTTGGCGCGGCGCACAGTCTGGCCGATGCGCTGGCCCAGGGCCCGCGCGCGGCGCAGGGCACCATCCGGCATCTGGTCTCCAGCGCCTATGAGGCGGCAGAAACTGCACAGCTTGATGCAGAATGCGCCGCCATGGCCCGTGCGGCTGGCGGCGAGGAGGCAGGCGAGGGCATCGCGGCCTTCCTGGAAAAACGCGCGCCGCAGTTCAGCGGCTAGGGTCCGGCCCGCACAGGGCCTTTTCCCACAGAACAACCGGCGCCGGATTTGGGAGGAGAGGGCAATGGAACGATGGCATGATTTACTGGCCGCGCAGGTGGCCGAGCGGCCTGAGGCTGCGGCCTTTTCCGACAGCGGCGGCACGGCCTGGAGCTATGCCGCGCTTTCGACAGCCGTAGACGCGGTGGCCGAGCATCTGCGGAAGGTTGGCGTGCAGCCGCGTGACCGGGTCATGGTCTTGTCGGAAAATTGCTGCGCGGCGGTGGCAGCGATGCTGGGCGCTTCGCGGATCGGGGCCATCGCGGTGCCGGTCAATGCAAGGATGAGCGCGGGGGAAGTGGACCGGATCCTGTCCCACGCGCGCCCGGCGGCGGTGCTGTGCACCTCCGCGATTTCCCCCGAGGCCGAAGCCCATGCTGCACGGCTTGAGGCACGCGAGATCCGTGGCGCCTTTGGCACTCTGCATCTGGCCTGCCCCTATGCCTCAAACCCCGATGCCCCGGAAGAGGTGGCGGTTCTTCTATATACCACCGGCACCACCGGCGCGCCAAAGGGGGTGATGCTGACCCATGCGAACCTTCTGTTTGGCGGCAAATCCTCGGCCGAGCTGCGCGATATGGGGCCGGGGGATGTGATCTATGGCGTGTTGCCGATGACCCATGTCTTTGGACTGGCCTCGGTGATGACGGCGGCGATCCTGTCCGGGGCCGAGGTCTGGCTGGAGGCGCGTTTCTCGGCGGCGAAACTCTATGAGGCGCTGCGCCTCGGCGTAACGCGCCTGGCGGCGGTGCCGCAGATGCACGCGCTGGTGATGCAATACGCCAAGGAACAGGGGCTGGAACGGCTTGGCAGCGAGGTCTTGCAGTACGTTTCCTCCGGGGCGGCGCCGCTGGATCCGGAATGGAAGCGCAAAGCGGAAGGGTTTTACGGGGTGGCCCTGCAGAATGGCTATGGAATGACCGAGACCACTGCCGGGGTCTGCGCCACCAAGAACAGCCAGCTGGGGGATCCTGACATTTCCACCGGTCCGCCGATGCCCGGGGTCGAGGTGCGCATCGATGAGAGCGTTCCGGGCGGTGGCGATGGGCTGGGAGAGGTTCTGGCGCGTGGGCCGAACATCATGCTGGGCTATTATCGCAACCCCGCGGAAACCGCCAAGGTGCTGGACGCAGAAGGCTGGATGCACACCGGTGACATGGGCCGTCTGGACGCCCGCGGGTTCCTGCATATCGAGGGGCGCTCGAAGGAGTTGATCATCCACGGTGGTTTCAATGTCTTCCCGCCCGAGGTGGAGGCGGCGCTGAATGCCCATCCGCAGGTGGTGCAATCCGCTGTGGTCGGGCGCAGGGTCAGCAGCGATGAAGAGGTTCTGGCCTTTGTGCAGGTGGTGCCGGGGGATGCGCCGGATCCGTCAGAACTGATGGCTTTCGTGCGTGGCCAGCTGGCCGGATACAAATGCCCGGCGCTGATCGTCCCGGTCGAAGCCTTGCCTGCGGCGCCGACGGGCAAGATCCTGAAGCACAAATTGCTGGAGACGTTTGCGGACCGTCTCGAAGAGGCGTGAACGGGGCGCTCCCGTCCCTGGACGGGCGGCTTGCGGGGCAGGCCTTGTGCGGGGTTGGGCGTGGCGCCGCTGCGCGGCGCAGGGAAAGATCTGCTGAGAGGCGTTTCAGGGGCAGGTCTGCCCTGAAAGCGCGACGTCCAGTGTTGGGCCAGGACAGAGCCGCCTCAAGGGTAAACCGCGCCTGTGGCGCGGCTGCAGGCGCAGCCCTTGACCCGCCGCTCTCCCTCAGATGCCGTCTCCGGTGGAGACGGCGGCAGGAGGGGAGGTTCCCTCAGGTCCAGGTGCCTTCGGCGGCGGCGCGGATGGCGCGGATGTTTTCGCCATAGACGCCCGGGTTATCGACCGAGCCGCCGCGGAAGACCGCGGAGCCGGCCACCAGCACATCGGCGCCGACCTTGGTCACCAGCGGCGCGGTGCTGGGATCAACACCGCCGTCGATTTCAATATGCACGGGACGGTCGCCGATCATCTGGCGCAGCGTCGCGATCTTGCCGGCCATGTCGATGAATTTCTGCCCCCCAAAGCCCGGATTTACCGTCATCACGCAGATCAGGTCGGTGAGGTCGAGAAGATGCGCCACAGCCTCGGCCGGGGTGCCGGGATTGAGTGCAACGCCTGCCTTCATGCCTGCCGCGCGAATGGCTTGCAGAGTGCGGTGAATATGCGGGCCTGCCTCGACATGGGCGGTCAGAACATCGGCGCCCGCATCGGCATAGGCGTCGATATAGGGATCCACCGGCGCGATCATCAAATGCACATCCATCACCGTTTTTACATGCGGGCGGAAGGCTTTGACCGCTGCGGGGCCAAAGGTGAGGTTCGGCACGAAATGCCCGTCCATCACGTCGACATGGACCCAGTCGGCGCCTTCGGCCTCGATGGCCTGAATTTCCTGCCCGAAGTTGGCGAAATCGGCGGAGAGGATGGAGGGGGCGATCTTAACACTGCGGTCAAAGGACATGGGAGGGGTTCCTGCATACTGGGGCGCTGGTGGAGGGTCTTCTGCGCATATAGACCGGCGCGGGCGCGGTTTACAGGGGGCAGTTTGTCCTTGCCCGCTATTTCCCCCCGTTGCCCTGTGGCCCGTGGCCCTTGGTGCGCTCTGTGACGCGAGCATGACGGTTTTAGCACCGCGGGGCAGTCCGCGTTACAAATAATTCACCGCGATTACACAAATGATTTGAGGAGCACCGTTAGGCAGTCCCGGAAACGAACGGGGGCCGATTGTGCTGCGCATAGAAAAACTCACCAAACGCTTTGGCGACAAGACCGCGGTGGATACCGCGACGCTGGACATCGACAAGCCGTGCATGATCGGCATCATTGGCCGGTCCGGTGCGGGCAAATCGACCCTGCTGCGCATGATCAACCGTTTGGGCGATGCCAGTGAAGGGCAGATCCTGTTCGAAGGGCGCGATGTGACCCGGCTGAAAGGGCGTGAGAAGCGCGCCTGGCAGTCGGACTGCGCGATGATCTTTCAGCAGTTCAACCTGGTGCCGCGCATGGATGTGGTGTCGAACGTGCTGCATGGCACGCTCAACCGCCGCTCGGCGCTGGCGACCATGTTCAACCTTTATCCGATGGAAGACATCCACCGGGCGATCGACATTCTGGACCGTCTGGGCATTGCCGAACACGCGGCCAAGCGGGCCGAGGCCTTGTCGGGCGGGCAGCAGCAGCGCGTCGCCATCGCCCGCGCCCTGATGCAGGACCCGAAGATCATCCTGGCGGATGAGCCCATTGCCTCGCTTGATCCGATGAATGCCCAGACCGTGATGGAGGCGCTGCGCCGCATCCACGAAGAAGACGGGCGCACCGTCATCGCCAACCTGCATACGCTCGATACCGCGCGCCGCTATTGCGATCGGGTGGTGGGCATGCGCGACGGGCGCATCGTCTTTGACGGGCTACCCGAGCAGCTGACCACCGGCGTTGCCCGCGAGATCTACGGCGCCGGCGCCAACTTCTCTGAAGCCGCCACATCCACCGAGATCGAAACGCTGACGCGTACCGATGGCCCCATCCGCGAGGCCGAGGCCGCCGCGCTCTGATCTTCACCCTCTTTCATCATCCCAAAGTCACAAGGCTTTGGGCCCAAACCAAACCGGAGTGACCTAGAGATGAAAAAGCTGATTGCTGCCGCCCTGATGACAACTGCCCTGACCACACCGGTCATGGCCGAGGACATTCAGGAATTCCGCATCGGCATCCTTGGCGGTGAAAACGCCCAGGACCGCATGAACAACAACGAGTGCCTGCGCGCCAAGACCGAAGATCTGCTGGGCGTCGAAACCAAGCTGTTCGCCCCCGCTGATTATAACGGCGTGATCCAGGGTCTGCTGGGCGGTACCATCGACATGGCCTGGCTGGGCGCCTCTGGCTATGCCAAGACCTTCCTGTCCGACCCCGAAGCGGTTGAGCCGATCCTGGTGAAAGTGAACAACGACGGTGGCTACGGCTACTACTCGGTTGGTTTTGCCCGCAAGGACAGCGGCATCGCGGCTCTGGAAGACGTCAAGGGCAAGGTCTTCGGCTTTGGTGACCCGAACTCCACCTCCGGCTTCCTGATCCCCTCGATCGAGATCCCGCAGGCCACCGGCGCCAGCATGACCTCGGGCGACTACTTTGGTGAAGTGAAGTTTACCGGCGGTCACGAGCAGACCATCGTTGCGGTCAACAACGGCGATATCGACGCCGGTGTGACCTGGGCCGACGGCCTGGGCAACTGGGAAGACGGCTACAACTCCGGCGCCCTGCGCAAGGCGGTTGATGCCGGTCTCGTCGACATGAACGACCTGGTCAAAATCTGGCAGTCCAAGCCGATCCCGGAAGGCCCCGTTGTTCTGCGCAAGGACCTGCCCGAAAACGTCAAGGTCAAGATGACCGGCCTGATGGCAAGCCTCAAATCCATGGATGCAGATTGCTTCTACGGTGTGGCCGCGGGTGAAGCCAAAGGCTTCATGCCGATCACCCACGACGCTTACGAAGTGATCATCGAAGCACGCAAATTGAAGTCCAACTGATTTTAGGACCAACGCGGCGGGGTCCGGTCTTTGTGCCGGGCCCCGTATTCCTCTGACGCGCGCCCTTGCAGGGGCGCCCCTGCGATCAGAGGCCCATCCGAACACCAATATCCCCCCAATATTCCCCAGGACATCCCCATGGCAGATCTGACCGCGGCCCCGCCTTCCGGTGCCTCCTCGACCGAGGCCATCCGCGCCGAATATGTCGACCTCACCCGGCGCAAGCGTCTTTACGGGTCGATCCTTCTGATCGTCTTTGTTGCCATGATGGTGGCCGGGTTCCGCACCGCAGATGACCGCAATGCCGGGTCCTTTGCTGATGGGTTTACCCGAATTTTCGACTACCCGGCCGAGGTGCTGAGCGAAGCTGCCGAGAAGGTGACAGAGCTGCCCGGCCAGGTGGTGCATTTTTTCCCGGCGCTGGTCGAGACGCTGAATATCGCGGCGGCCTCTACCCTGATCGGTGCCATCTTCGGCACGCTTCTGTCGCTCCTGGCGACACGCGGCATGGCGCTCTGGCCGTCGCTGATCCCGGTTTTTCGCCGGGTGATGGATATCTGCCGGGCGATCCCGGAAATCGTCATCGCGCTGGTGCTGATCTTCCTTTTGGGCGGTGGCCCGGTGCCTGCCATGATCGCCATCGCCATCCACACGGCGGGCGCATTGGGCAAGCTGTTTTCCGAGGTGAACGAAAACGCCTCTTTGAAACCGGTCGAAGGCCTGTCCTCGGTCGGGGCCACCTGGGCGCAGCGCATGTGGCTGGGGGTCATCCCGCAGGTGGGGCCGAACTACGTCAGCTATGCGCTGCTGCGGTTTGAAATCAACATTCGCGCGTCGGCGATCCTTGGCTTCGTCGGTGCGGGCGGCATCGGCTACGAGCTGAAGAACGCCATGTCCTGGGGCAAGGGCCGCTACGACGAGGCCGCAGCCATCTTTATCCTCCTGTTCGTCACCATCGTCGTGGTCGATCAGATCTCTGGCAAGCTGCGTGACCGGCTGATCAATGGAGCCAAACAATGACGACTCTGGATGTGAACCCGGGTGCAGGCGCGCGCCGTGACGCCGCCGCGCTGAAGCAGGAGATGGCGGGGCTGTTCCGCACCAAGAAGCTGATGGCCTTTGCGGTGCCGCTGGTGGTGCTGGTCTATATGGCCTATGTCTTTTTCGCCTTTGACGTGCCGGGCCTGTGGGCGCGTGCCAGTCTTGAAAACGCCCGCACGCTGGTCAGCGACAGCTACAGCTACAAGACACATGTGACCCGCGACAACCGCGATGCCTCTGTCTCGGTCGCTATCGAAGGTGAGCGTAAGGGCAGCTATCCCGAAGGCGAGGCGCCGGATTGGGTGAGCCTTGGCGAAACCACGGTGATCTATCTGGAAAACGGCCATACCGTGCGCTTTGGACCTGAAACTGTGGAATATGACATTCCCGGCTACGGCACCGTGCGCGCCACCCCCAGCCGAAGCGCCGGGGTGCAGGCCGAGTTTCCCGCAGGCGATGTACCGGACTGGATCAGCTCCTCGAAGAACCGTCTGGCGATCAAAACCGACGCAGGCCGACTGACAGTGACCCGCAACCGCTCCGAAGTGTTCCGCTATTTCACCGGCTGGGAGCTGTTCTTCTTCACCCTCGACAGCCCCTATCACGGGATGAGCGCCTCTGCGCTGTTGGGGCGGGCGGCCTCGGGTGAGGCAGGCGCGATCTTCAACGATTTCTGGACCAACAAGATGTGGCGCCATCAGGATGTGGCCTGGGCCATTGGGGAAACGCTGCTTATGGCCTTCCTCGGCACCATCGGTGCGGGCATCGTGGCGTTGCCGCTGGCCTTCCTTGCAACCCGCAACTTTATGCCGATCCGCACCCTGCGCTTTGCCACCCGCCGCCTGTTCGATTTCGTGCGCGGGGTGGACAGCCTGATCTGGACCGTGGTTCTGGCGCGCGCATTCGGACCCGGCCCCCTGACAGGTGCCCTGGCGATCCTGGTGACCGATACCGGCACCTTCGGCAAGATCTTTTCGGAGGCGCTGGAGAATGTCGATGAAAAGCAGATCGAAGGCGTGGCCTCGACCGGTGCCAAACCGGTGCAGCGCTATCGGTTCGGGGTAATCCCGCAGGTGACCCCGGTTCTCCTGTCGCAGCTGCTCTACTTTCTTGAATCCAACACTCGCAGCGCCACGATCATCGGCGCCATCACCGGCGGCGGTATAGGTCTGTTGCTGACACAGGCGATCATCACCCAGAAGGACTGGGAAGAGGTGGCCTATTACATCGTGCTGATCATCGTGATGGTGATGCTGATGGACTGGTTCTCGGGCATGTTGCGCCGCCGCCTGATCCAGGGCGATCCCGGCAAGCCGCGACGGGGCAAGGCGAAGAAGGGCGAGAAGAAGAACATGCCCTTCGTGTTGCCCTGAGCGCGCAAGAAACCGGAACAGGAATAAAGACCATGGCCCGCCTTCAGGCAGATCAGCCGTTCATTCATCCCGATTGCCAGATCACCGGCAGTGCCTTTGGCGCCTATGTGGAGATCGGCGCAGGCAGCCGTATCGCGAACAGCCGATTTGGCGATTACAGCTATTGCGACCGCACCTGCGACATCGCCAATGCCGAGGTGGGGAAGTTCGCCAATATCGCCAGCTTCACCCGCATCGGGGCGACGGATCACCCGATGGAGAAGGCGTCATTGCATCACTTCCTCTATCGCTCAGCCGATTACTGGGATGATGCGGAGGCGGACGCCGACTGGTTCGCCCATCGCGCCAGCCGCATGGCCCATATCGGCCACGACACCTGGATCGGCCACGGCGCGATGATCAAGCCCGAGGTCACCATCGGCCACGGCGCGGTTGTGGCGTCAGGTTCGGTCGTAACCAAGGATGTTGCGCCCTACACCATCGTCGGCGGTAACACTGCCCGCCTGATCCGCCGTCGCTACCCTGAACCAGTGGCCGAAGCGATGATGGATCTTGCCTGGTGGGACTGGGACAATACCACCCTGAGGGCCGCTTTGCCCGATTTCCGCGCACTGCGGGCCGAAGAGTTCCTCGAAAAATACGCCTGATTGTGGAGGGGCGGGGTGCTCCCGCCCGTGTCTGGCCCTTCTGTGAGAAGGGCCGACCCGGTTGGGCCGGGCGCCGCTTGCGCGGCGCCGGGGATATTAGGGTGGCGTTGTAGACTTTTGCAAAGTGTGTTGGGCGGGTTTGAGCACGGCGGAGATCACGATGCATACGGCACCGTTTTTCATGTGGATCGAAGAGACGCGATCAACGCGCTGACCATCTCGGATGCGTTGTGTTTCAAAGGATCTCTCACACTGTCGGCAAGTCCGAACATGAGCAGCAATCCCAGTACCGCCGAGTGTATCGCCAGGGCTTCCTGACGCACGCCTTTTGCATCGCTGTCCAGCCTATCCGCAAGGGCGCCATACATCCTGTCGGTCACAGGGTGAATCCTGTCTAGCAGCGCAGCATCGTGAGAGGCTTTGACGCTTTGCTTGATGGTCTGCGGCAACAGGTACATCATCCGAAATCGCTCGAGGTCCTCAAAATGAAATTCGGCGATGGCTCTGACAAATGCATCGACGGCCTCATCGCGCTTCGTGGTCCCGGACACCGACTGTATTGCGGTCTCCGCTTCAGCCTCAAGCCACGGAAGAAACATCGCGGCGAGCAGGTCATGCTTGCTTGGATACCAGTAGAGTACCGCTTGTTTCGTGCACCCCAGACGACGGGCTATCGCATCGAACGATACCGCCGCCAGACCTTCGGATGCCAACAGGTCGCGAGCGGTTTCCAAAATCTGATCACTTGTATTCTTGTGCGGCATCGACACGATTCTTGACTGCTTACCAATGGTAAGATACTTTGTTTACCAATGGTAAGGAAGGGTGAGAACCTTTGCCAACCAAAGGCGCCATACGGGGAGCCGAAAGATGACCGCACTCACTTTGGAAAATCCGGTCTTCGTCACCTATGTGATTGCCGCTGCGCTCCTGGTGCTCAAGGTTATGGCGCAGGGTTGGATGACAGTTCATCGAATGATGAAAGTCAGGGCGGGCTGGGCGAGTCCCGAAGACCTTCAAAAAGGGCTCATCAATACAGCTCCCGATCCGTCGCAACTGGACGTCAATGAATACGTTGACCGATCCCGTCGGATGCACCGGAATGACCTAGAAAACATACCGGCCTTCTGGGCGGCAGGCCTTCTGTTTGTGGCAATCGGCCCTTCTGTCTGGCTGGCGCATGTCCTGATGTATGGTTTTGTTGCGGCGCGGCTGGCGCACTTCTGGGCCTATACGACGAAGCAATCCCATGAAATCCGGGCGACATTCTACACCGTCGGGTCCCTAATCGTCATTTACATGGCGTGCCATGTGCTCTGGGTCGCGATCACGTAGGCACACGCGTTCACCCGCGCCGCGTCAGCGGCGCCCGGCCTAACGGGAGCGGATCATGCACATGATCCGGCGACGGGCGGGAGGGCTTCGCCTCAGCCCTCGATATCACCGTGGATGGCGAATTGTTCCAGGCCTGCCGATTGCGCCTCGATCATCCGGTAGCTTTCGCGCACGCCCGCATCGGTCAGCTCTCGCATCACCGTCAGCAGGGTGTTGGGCGCGTGATCGGCGCAGAGGTCGGCCATGTGGGCGATCTCCTCGGCAGCCACGGGGCGGGCGGCGGCCACATCCGGCGCGCCGTAGTAGCTGACAAAATGATGCGCCAGAAGATCGGTCAGGGTTTCCAACTCGGCCTCTTCGATCTTGGTCACCGCGACGAAGGTCACCCGCCCGCCGGTTTCCAGCCCCATCCAGCCATTGGAAAAGGCCTGGCGCTGCTTGCCGGTCAGATCCGCCTCGCCCCAGTTGGAAAACTCGAAACCGCCCGAGATGCACCATTCGCCGGTGCGGGCCGGGCTAGCAAAGACGTTTTGATCGCTCTCGTCGAAATGGATGGCGCGGGCCAGTTGCATCACGGGGTCTCCAGAAGCGTTGTCAGGGGGATCAGATGGGTGGTGTCGCCGTCGCGCAGCAGCATGCCGAAATCCTCGTCAATGCCAAGGAAGGTGCCGCTGAGGTCATTCTGCCGGGTCTCTTCGCCGATACCATGGGCGAGGCCACGCCATTCTTCGTGCAGCGGTTTGGAGCCGTCCTCTTCCCAGCGGGTGATCCAGTGCAGGCAGTGGCGGGCCCAGCTTTCGACGAGCGCAGGCGCCTCCACATCGGCGCAGCCTTCGGCATAAAGCGCGGTGTCTTCGGGCGCGGCGCCGCCATCCTCGTCTTTGGGCCAGAGCGGCAGCTCCAGCCCGATCACCAGCCAGTCGGGCTCTTCCGCCGGATCGCTGGTGCTGGCGGCGGCGCGCAAGCGACCGCAGCGGGCGCCGTTGATGCGGATCGCGCCGCCCCAGTCCAGATGCACCGCGACCTCAGGCGGGGCCAGCGCGCCAAGCGCGTTCTGAAAACCGACGCCGCAGGTCGGCAGCATCGCCATCGCTTGCGACAGAGGTACCTCGGGGGCAAAGACCAGCGCCGCGCGCAGGGTATCATGCGCCAGATTATAGACCACCAGACCGGCATCACAGCCCAGGACCGCCCGTTTGCAGGCGGTCTCGAACGGGTCCTCAGGGCCGGTCACCGCCTCGCCGGACATCAGCGGTGGAAAGGACAGGGTAGGGGTGGCCTCGCTCATGCGGCGCCCCGTTGGATAAGACCGAGTGCCACCTCCTGGAATGCCTTGGCCTGCGGGCTGTCAGGTTTGCTGACCACCACCGGCGCGCCGCCATCAGCGGCAAGGCGCACGTCCAGATGCAGCGGGATTTCGGCCAAAAGCGGCACGTTCAGCTTCTTGGCTTCGGCGGCGACGCCCCCATGGCCAAAAATATGTTCCTCATGGCCGCAGTTGGAGCAGATATGGGTGGACATGTTTTCGATCAGCCCGACGATCGGCACGTGCAGCTGTTTGAACATGTCGATACCCTTGCGGGCGTCGATCAGGGCAACGTCCTGCGGGGTGGAGACCACGATGGCGCCATCCACATGGGCCTTCTGCGCCAGGGTCATCTGCACATCGCCGGTGCCCGGCGGCAGGTCCACGATCAGCACATCCAGCGCGCCCCATTGCACCTGCATCATCATCTGCTGCAGCGCACCCATCAGCATCGGACCGCGCCAGACCACGGCCTGATCCTCGTTTGTCATCAGGCCGATGGACATCATGGTGACGCCGTGGTTGCGCATCGGCAGGATGGTCTTGCCATCGGGGCTGGCGGGACGGCCGGACACGCCCAGCATGCGCGGCTGCGAGGGGCCATAGACATCCGCATCCAGCAGACCGACACGGCGGCCTTCGGCAGCCAGCGCGCAGGCGAGGTTCGCCGAGACGGTGGATTTGCCAACGCCGCCCTTGCCCGAGGCGACCGCGATGATGCGATCCACGCCGGGGATCTTCTGCGGTCCCTGCGGCTGGGCGGCTTTCTTCGGTTTCAGATCGGGCGGCGGCGCCTTGGTGGAATGGGCGGTCAGCAGGGCCGATACCTTCTCGACCCCGGCAAGGGCGGTGACCTTCGCCTCTGCCGCGTCGCGCACGGGTGCATAGGCCTCGGCGCGGGCCGGATCGACTTCCAGCACGAAACGCACGGCGCCGTCTTCGATATTCAGGGCCCGCACGATGCCGGCGGCGACGATATCGCTGCCGCTGACGGGGTCGGTGATGGTCTTCAGTGCCTCGAGGACAGTTTCACGGGTGAGGGACACGCCGGTCTACTCCTTTGGTGGGTTCGTTTGCGTCTGTGTACGGAACACTTGACTGAAATGTAGGTTGATCCCTAGCATTTCGAATGGTCCGTTTGTCTTTTCTCTATCCGATCCGGCCAGAGCGTGCAGCGCTCAATTTTTCCGGGGTGCGTGCAGCGCTCAGTTTTGCAGGAGTGCCTGCATTGCTGCACCGGATCAGGACTGTGGCGGCGGGCCGGGCTGCGTTGATCCCGGTGCTTGTGCTCTGGCTGCTGACGGTCGGCAGTGCCGTTCAGGCCGAGGATCGGTTGGTCCGGCTGGCGGTGCCGCAGGCGCTGGTCGAAACCGGATTTCTGAAACATCTGCTGCCGCGGTTTTCCCTGAAAACGCAGGTGCGCATCGAACTCGTCACGCCCGGTGCGGCTGCCGAGGCCGCGTTTTCGGACAGGGCCGAGGGCACGCCGGTGTTTCAGGATGCGGCCGCGCTCTGGCACATGCAGGTGTTGGATGGCGCCCATCCGGGCACGGCGCGGTTTGTCGACTGGCTCGGCTCGGACGTGGGCGCACGCACGATCACTGCCTATGCGCCGGATGGGGTGCAGATGTTCACCTTGCCGCAGATCACCGCCGAGGTGGAGGAAGAAATCGTGTTCGAAGGTGATGCAGCCAAGGGACGGGATCTGTCGCGCAGCAAATGCGGGCGCTGCCACGCGGTGGCCGAGGACATGCGCATGACCGATATCGGATCGACGCCGTCCTTTTTCGTGCTGCGGGCGCTGCCGGATTGGGACTACAGGTTTCAGGCCTTTTATGCGCTGAACCCGCACCCCTCCTTTACCCAGGTCGCCGATGTGACCGAGCCCTTCCCTGCGGACCGCCCGTCGCCCATCGTGCCCGTGGCCATGACGCTGGACGAACTGGAGGCGATCCTGGCCTATGTGTCCAGCCTCACCCCGGCAGATCTGGGAGCCCCCTTGCAACATCAGTGATCGCGGCGCTTGCTGAGGTAATCGGCCGTGGTGCGCACGCGCGGGCGTTCCTTGCCTTCGAAGGGATTGTTTTCCTGATGGAACTGCGCGTTGACCCGGCAATCGTCGCACATCTGGATCATCCGTGCCGCATCCGAGGTGGCGAACATCGCGTGTTTTCCGGCCAGTTTTTCGGTGATCCGTTCGATGGTGGATTTCACCCCGAACAGCGTGCCGCACTCGACGCAGGCAAAGGGTTCCTCTTCGTGCACCACCACCTGGCTTAGCGCTTCGGGCTGGAGGTTCAGGCGCGGTTCATAGCTGATCGCCTGTTCAGGGCAGACATTGGCGCAGAGGCCGCATTGCAGGCAGGCGTCCTCTTGGAACCGCAGCTGCGGCAGATCCGGATTGTCCCCCAGCGCGCCGGAGGGGCAAAGGGAGACGCAGGACAGGCACAGGGTGCAGCTGTCGGTATCGACCAGCACCGCGCCATAGGGCGCATCATCCGGCAGGGGCAGCATGTCGGCCTCAGGCGCCAGCGCGCGGGCGGCCTGACGGGTGATCTGGCGGCGGGTGCCCATGGGGCGCAACGGCTCATTTATCGGCGCGGGCACTTCGGCGCCAAACAGCACATCGCTCAGCGCGTCAGGGTCGCTCAGGTCCAGCAGCGTGGCCTTGTCGCCCGCGATGGCCTGGGCCAGGGTCAGCTCACGCTCCTGCACTGCGCGGTCCACCTTGGGCGACATCAGCAGCGACACATGGGCAAATCCGGCGGCCAGTGCCGCGAGGATTTCGGCATGACCAAAGGTATTCATCGCCTCCAGCTCCAGCGGCAGCACATCGGCAGGCAGCCCGCGTCCGAACCGGGCCGCAAGGCGGATCATCTCGGCGCCGTGTTCGTTCACCACCAGGAGGCGCGGGGCGCTGCCCCCGGCATCGAGATAGGCCTTTGCCAGCACCTGAATGCGGCGCATCAGCGTATCGGTGGGCGGCGCGTCATAGGTGATTGAGCCAGAGGGACAAAGCGAGGCACAGGCGCCGCAGCCGGCGCAGATCATCGGGTCGATGCTGACGTGATCGCCATTGGGGCTGATGGCGCCGGTAGGGCAGACATCAAGACAATTGGTGCAGCCGGTCTGGCTGGCACGCGAATGGGCGCAGAGCAGCGGTTCGCTGCGCACGTAGAGCGGTTTTTCGAAGGTGCCGACCAGTTGGCTGGCCTCCAGCACTGCATCGGCCACCGCCTGCACGCCCTTGGGGTCGGCGCGCAGGTATCCTTCGCGTTTTTCATGGGCCGGGAACAGCGGGGTGCCGCCGGTCAGGTCCAGAATGATATCGCATTCCGAGCGACCACCATCGCGGGGGGGTGTCCAGCTCCAGCTGCGGCCGGTGGTGTCGAGCTGCTGCAAGGCGTCGATGGTGACCTGAAACTGGCCAAGCGCGCCAGAGGCCTGCCGCAGCTGTCCCCGCACCACGTCGAAGCCCCGGCTCATCGGCGGTTCGTCGTCACCGGTCAGCAGCACCGTCACGGCCAGACTGTCCTGCAACCGTTTGGCGGCGGCCAGCGCCACATCGCCCGAGCCGACGATCAGGCACAGGCCCTCGGACACCACATCGACGGTCTTGGCCGCCGAGGTATCTAGCGCCGCCTCGGCCACGAGGGCGGACATTTTGGGTAGCAAATCGCCCTCATCGGCGGTCCATCCGGCCCTGTCCCTGAGGTCAAGGAAGGCCGGAGAGGGGGCACCGATTTCGCCCGCGATCTCTTCGAAAAGGCGCTGTTCCTGAGTGCAGCAAATGACCGCGTCTCCGGCACCGATTGCAGCGGCAACGCTGTCGGTCTGGCTGGTGCAAAGGGCCGAATGCATCTTTGAACATGACAATCCCGTGACGTCGGAAAGTCGCTCCGAATCGATCTCCTGAGATCCGGAACAATCGCATAGAATCAACTGCTTGGCCATTCTTTCCTCGCTTGCATCAGGGCTGGCGTGACGGGCGGATAACCGCCATCCGGGCCACAGATTAGGCATGATTCTGAAGCCACGTAAACCGGTTTGCACCCCGCAGCAGGCCCCGGATGGGGCGCGAAATACCGGGGTGATTCGCGTGGTTTTGTGTACAGCGGTATTCCGATTATTTTTGTCGACATAGACAATTCGACCAAGGCGGAACTCTGCCCCCCTGCGTCTGCCCCAATTTGTCCGGGTTGCGGGAAATTTGCAGATCGGGCGCAGAGCAGGCTTTCACGAAGGCGTGACCTTGCGGCACACTTGTCCGACGCAGGGAGATGTAGGGTGCGCAACCAGTGAGCCGTAGTTTGGACAAGACCGACGTGATGCCGCTTGGCATCGTACTTCGCCGGACCCCGGGGGTGACCCGCTGGGCACGATGGTCTTGGAAGGTGGCAGGCGTCTTGCCCGCAGCCCGGTCCGCAGATTGGCAATTGCTGCGCGAGGAAGACGGAGCCGCCGAGTTCCACGCCGCGACACTGCCGCTGGAGCTGCACCGCGCCGATGCCGAAGCCTATATGCACGGGCTGACCGCCGAACCGCCCTGTGTCTACGTTGTGATGCGCGAAAGCGATGATGCCGACCGCCCGCTGGAAATGACGCTGGTCACCGCCTCTCCTTACGAGGCGCAGGACTATGCCGACAGCGGCGAGGAACTGGTGGAGAAGGTGCCGATGCCCTCTGGTCTTGTGGCCTGGGTGCGGGAATTCGCGCTGGCGCATTTCAAGGAAGAGGAATTCAAGAAACGCCGCCGTGACAAGCGCACCGTGGGGGAGGCCGAGGATGGCATTGGCGATCCGCGCATCGCGCAGCTGACCGACGTGTACCGCTCGCCCGCCCTGGTCAAGAAGGGGCGCCTGCAATGAGCCGCGATTTCTGGTCCCGCCGCAAGGCCGCCGTAGAGGCCGAAGCCGCAGCCGAAGCCCGCGCAGAGGCTGCTGTTGAGGCAGCAGAACGCGACGCGGCGCTGGAGGAAAAGAGCGACGCAGAGATCCTGGCTGAGCTGGAATTGCCCGATCCCGACACGCTGGAGGAAGGCGACGATTTCAAGGTTTTCCTGCGTGACGTGGTTCCGGCCCGCATTCGCACCCGCGCCCTGCGCCGCCTGTGGCGTCTGAACCCGGTGCTGGCCAATATCGACGGGCTGGTCGATTACGGTGAGGATTTCACCGACAGCGCCATGGTCGTGGAGGGCATGCAGACCGCCTATCAGGTGGGCAAAGGCATGACTAAACACGTCGAGGAGCTGGCCCGCCAGGCAGCAGAAAAGGCCGAGGCCGAAGCGGCAGTCGCCGCTGCACCCGCCGAAGGCGCACCCGAAGAGGGTGCAGAAAGCGAAGAGCAGGGCACAGACATCGCTGCGGAGACCTCTGAGGTCGTCGCTGCCGGGCCTGCACAGACCGCCGACGACTGGAACGCCACCCGGCAAGAGCAGCAGACCGAGGCTGACCCGAGCGGGGATTGCGGTGATACTGCCCCCGGGAACATGATGCCGCGCCGGATGCGCTTTTCCTTTGATGGAAGCCAGAGCCAAATCCGGGGCACGGCATGAACAAGGAGCAAGACATGACAGCCACCGCTGATGCCGCAGCGCCGTTGGTAAGCGAAGAGGACCGCCTGCGCGCGGATCTGTATAATTTCCTGGGTCTCATCCTGGCGTCGCCGCCGGATGAGTTCCTGCTGGGGCAGACCGCTGGTCTGCAGGGGGATGACACCGATCTGGGCGTGGCGATCAACGCGCTGGCCAAGATCGCCAAACTGTCGAAGCCGCCCGCGGTGGAGCGTGAGTTCAACAAGCTGTTCATTGGCCTCGGCCGGGGGGAGCTGCTGCCCTATGCCAGCTACTACCTGACCGGGTTCCTGAATGAAAAACCGCTGGCGCAGCTGCGCCGGGACATGGCGGCGCGGGGCATGACCCGGGCGCAGAACGTCTATGAGCCCGAAGACAATATCGCCTCGCTGATGGAAATGATGGGGGCGCTGATCGCGGGCCGCTTTGGCGAACCTGCCTCGCTGGCCGATCAGAAGACCTTCTTCAACACCCATATCGGCCCCTGGGCCGGTCACTTTTTTTCGGATCTCGAGAAGGCAAAGAACTCGGTTCTCTATGCCTCGGTCGGCGCTGTCGGCCGGGTGTTCATGGAGATCGAGGCCGAAGGGTTCCGGATGAGCGCGGAGAAATCCGCATGAGCCGGGGCGGCAAGGTCCGCCCCACAACCGTGAGCGATCACCAAGGAGGAGAGACTCACATGACCAAGAAAGCAGAGGCAGCATCGAGCCGCCGCGACTTTCTGAAGATCGCCGCAACCACGGCGCCGCTGGCAGCGGTGGCGGTTGCGACGACCGGGGGCGAGGCCGAGGCCGCCGCACCTGATCTTGCAAAGGAGACGATGCAGGATACCGCGCATACCCGCGCCTATTACGAAAGCGTCCGGTTCTAACGCGCCGCATGCATCCCATGACCGATGGCAACTGGTTGCGTGACGCCCGACCGCCAGAGGTTTTTCGTTAACCCAGCGCGCTTTCTGAGGAGGAAGCAAGCAAGGGAGGTTCTAAATGCTTAGGAAAAAGACCAACGGGGTTGCGAGACGCCCCCAGCGGACCAGTATCCTGTCCAACGTCGCGGAAACATCCGTCGACCGCCGCGCCTTTCTGCGCGGCTCCGGCCTGGCCATCGGCGGCCTGGCTGCCATCAGCGCCACCGGCGGGTCGGTGACCCAGGCCAATGCGGCCACCGCTGCGGCGGGCGCTGTTGAAACCGTAAAATCCGTCTGCACCCACTGCTCGGTCGGCTGTACCGTCGTGGCAGAAGTTCAGAACGGTGTCTGGGTCGGGCAGGAACCCGGCTGGGACAGCCCGTTCAACCTCGGCGCCCATTGCGCCAAGGGTGCATCGGTGCGCGAGCACGCCCATGGCGAGCGCCGTCTCAAGTACCCGATGAAGAAAGAGAACGGCGAGTGGAAACGCATCAGCTGGGATCAGGCGATCAACGAGATCGGCGACGGCATGATGCAGATCCGCGAGGAAAGCGGACCTGACAGCGTCTACTGGCTCGGCTCGGCCAAGCATAACAACGAACAGGCCTACCTGTTCCGCAAGTTCGCCGCCTACTGGGGCACGAACAACGTGGATCACCAGGCACGGATCTGTCACTCCACCACCGTTGCGGGTGTTGCGAACACATGGGGCTACGGCGCCATGACCAACAGCTACAACGACATCCATAACTCCAAGGCGATCTTCATCATCGGCGGCAACCCGGCCGAGGCGCACCCCGTCTCGCTGTTGCACGTGCTGAAGGCCAAGGAGCAGAACAACGCGCCGCTGATCGTCTGCGATCCGCGTTTCACCCGCACCGCGGCCCATGCCGACGAATATGTGCGCTTCCGTCCCGGCACCGATGTGGCGCTGGTTTGGGGCATCCTTTGGCACATCTTCGAAAACGGCTGGGAAGACAAAGAGTTCATCCGCACCCGTGTCTGGGGCATGGACCAGATTCGCGAAGAAGTGGCCAAGTGGACCCCCGAAGAGGTCGAGCGCGTCACCGGCACGCCCGGCAGTCAGCTGCGCCGAGTTGCGCGCACCATGGCCAACAACCGTCCCGGCACCGTGATCTGGTGTATGGGCGGCACCCAGCACACCACCGGTAACAACAACACCCGCGCATACTGCGTGCTTCAGCTGGCGCTGGGCAACATGGGTGCATCGGGTGGCGGCACCAACATCTTCCGCGGCCATGACAACGTGCAGGGCGCAACCGACCTTGGCGTTCTGTCGCACACGCTGCCGGGCTACTATGGCCTGTCCAAAGGCGCCTGGGCGCATTGGGCGCGGGTCTGGGAAGAGGATCCCGAATGGCTGGCAGGCCAGTTCGACACGCTGAAAGGCGCGGACGGCAAGGACAAGAGCCTGCAGAACCTGACGGGTATTCCGGTCAGCCGCTGGATCGATGGTATCCTTGAAGACAAGGAAAACATGGATCAGCCGAACAACGTTCGGGCCATGGTTCTGTGGGGCCACGCGCCCAACTCGCAGACCCGGATGACGGAAATGAAGACGGCGATGGAAAAGCTGGACATGCTGGTCGTTGTCGACCCGTATCCCACCGTTTCCGCCGTGCTGCATGACCGCGAAGACGGTGTCTACCTGCTGCCGGCCTGTACCCAGTTCGAAACCCGCGGTTCCGTGACCGCGTCGAACCGGTCGTTCCAGTGGCGCGACAAGGTGGTGGATCCGCTGTTCGAAAGCCTGCCCGATCACGTGATCATGGCGAAATTCGCCAACAAGTTCGGCTGGGCGGATCGGCTGTTCCGCAATATCGAGATGGAAGACGCGGAAACGCCGAACATCGAGAGCATCACCCGCGAGTTCAACAAGGGTCTGTGGACCATCGGCTATACCGGTCAAAGCCCGGAACGGCTGAAGAAGCACATGGCCAACCAGCACACCTTTGACCGCACCACGCTGCGCGCGGTGGGTGGCCCGGCCGATGGCGACTACTACGGTCTGCCCTGGCCCTGCTGGGGAACGCCCGAGATGAACCACCCGGGCACGCCGAACCTTTATGACATGTCCAAACCGGTCTCCGAAGGTGGTCTCACCTTCCGCGCCCGTTTCGGCGTGGAGCGGGACGGTGACAACCTGCTGGCCGAAGGCGTCTATTCCGTGGGCTCTGAAATCCAGGACGGCTATCCTGAATTCACCATGCAGATGCTGATGGATCTAGGCTGGGACAGCGACCTGACCGACGAGGAACGCGCCGCGATCGATGCTGTGGCGGGTCCCAAGACCAACTGGAAAACCGACCTTTCCGGCGGCATCCAGCGGGTCGCGATCAAGCACGAATGCGCGCCCTTCGGCAACGCCAAGGCCCGTGCCGTCGTGTGGACCTTCCCGGATCCGGTGCCGGTTCACCGCGAACCGCTCTATACCAACCGCCGGGATCTGGTTGCGGATTATCCGACCTACGAGGATCGCAAGTTTTATCGTCTGCCGACGATGTATGCCTCGATCCAGAAGAAGGATGTCTCGCAGGACTTCCCGATCATCCTCACATCCGGCCGTCTGGTCGAATACGAGGGTGGCGGCGACGAGACCCGCTCCAACCCCTGGCTGGCCGAGCTTCAGCAGGACATGTTCGTGGAAATCAACCCGCGCGATGCCAATAACCTTGGCGTGCGGGATGGCGAACAGTGCTGGGTCGAAGGTCCCGAGGGCGGCAAGGTCAAGGTCATGGCCATGGTCACCGAACGGGTCGGCGAGGGCGTTGCCTTCATGCCGTTCCACTTTGGCGGTCATTTCCAGGGCGAGGACCAGCGGCACAAATATCCCGATGGCGCTGATCCATACGTGCTGGGCGAAAGCACCAACACGGCTCAGACCTACGGGTATGACAGTGTGACCCAGATGCAGGAGACCAAGTGTACTCTCTGCAAAATCATGCCAGCGTAAGGAGATAGAGTAATGGCAAGAGCGAAGTTTCTCTGCGATGCCGAACGCTGCATCGAATGTAACGCCTGTGTCACCGCCTGTAAGAACGAGCATGAGGTGCCCTGGGGCATCAACCGCCGCCGCGTTGTGACCATCAATGATGGCAAGCCCGGCGAACGGTCGATCTCGGTTGCCTGTATGCATTGTTCGGACGCGCCCTGTATGGCCGTTTGCCCGGTGGACTGCTTCTACCAGAACGAGGAAGGGGTGGTTCTGCACTCCAAGGACCTCTGCATCGGTTGTGGCTACTGCTTCTACGCGTGCCCCTTTGGCGCGCCGCAGTACCCGCAGGCAGGCAACTTTGGCAGCCGTGGCAAGATGGACAAATGCACCTTCTGCGCCGGTGGCCCGGAGGAGAACCACTCCAACGCGGAGTTCTCCAAATACGGCCGCAACCGGATCGCCGAGGGCAAGCTGCCCATCTGCGCCGAAATGTGCTCGACCAAGGCGCTGCTCGCCGGTGACGGCGACGTGGTGTCTGCCGTCTACCGCGAACGCGTCGTGGCGCGCGGGTTCGGCTCGGGTGCTTGGGGCTGGGGCACGGCTTACGAGCAAAAGGGCGGCTAAACCCGTCTTTTCAGCGTAAAGCTGGGGATGGCCTGCCGTGCGCGGGCCATCCTGACCTATCTGTTATACATACGACAAACCCGAAGGAGTGTGGCACATGCTGCGCATGGCTTTCGCATTTGTTCTGCAACTTACGCTGCTGGTTGGCGCGGTGCAGGCCCAGGAGGCGGCTGTACCAGCGCCTGCGGACCGCAGCGCCACAGGTGGTGCGCAGACGCTTGAAGATATCCTCGCCCGGCAACGCGGCGAGAAACTGGATGACTCCTTCCGCCGCGACGCAACCGGAGACCCGGATGCGGCGGCAGGGATTTCCCAACAACTTGGCACCCTTGGCGGTGTCTCCGACCCCGAGGTCTGGCGCCAGGTGCGCTATGGTTCGGCCGAGGTTACCGTCTCTGCCGGTGGCGAGGTCGCCAGCGTCCTGATGCAGGATGGCGGCATGACCTGGCTCTCCTTCCGCGAGGGGCCGCTGCGCCAATACGGCGGCTGGCTGCTGCTGGGCACCCTTGGGGCGCTGGTGGTGTTTTACCTGCTGCGCGGACGTATCCCCGTCGACGGAGAGCTGACCGGCCGCACCGTCACGCGATTCAAATTCATCGAACGGATGGCGCATTGGACATTGGCCGGATCCTTCATCCTGCTGGGGATCACCGGCCTTCTGACCCTGTTTGGCCGCGCCTTCATCGCGCCCTATCTGGGCAAGGATCTGAACTCCTTCCTGCTGATCTATGGCAAATGGCTGCACAACTCGGTCGCTTGGGCCTTCATGGTAGCGCTGGTATTGGTCTTCGTGATGTGGGTGATGCACAATATTCCAAACCGCACCGATCTGGTCTGGATCCGTCAGTTCGGCGGCATCATCGGCAACAAGCACCCGCCCGCGAAGAAATTCAACGCAGGCCAGAAGGTGATCTTCTGGTCGGTGATCCTGTTCGGCGCCTCGATTTCGGTTTCGGGCCTGTCGCTGCTCTTCCCCTATGAGCTGCCGCTCTTTGCCAAGACATTTGCGGTGCTGAACGACATCGGTCTGCCGCAGTGGGTCGGGCTTGGCACCCTGCCGGAGCAGTTGTCTCCGCAAGAGGACATGCAGTTCGCCCAAGCCTGGCACGCGATCATGGCCTTTGTGCTGATGGCGATCATCATCGCGCATATCTACATCGGCTCGGTCGGGATGGAAGGCGCTTACGATGCCATGGGAACGGGTGAGGTGGATGAGGCCTGGGCCCATCAGCACCATTCGATCTGGCTGGACGAGGTGCTGGAGGAAGAAAAGGCCAAGGATGCCGGACGCGCCAAGGGCGCCACACCGGCGGAATAGCCTCTGGGGAGCTGCGGCACCATGCGTTTCCTTGCCAGCCTGAGCCTTGTTGCAAGTCTTTGCGCCGGAGCGGTTTCGGCGCAGGGCTTTACCACGCTCAAAGGCCACGGCGGCCCCGTGATGGGGCTGGCGACCGCGCCCTCGGGGCAGGTGGCCAGTGTCAGTTTCGACAATTCCGCGGCCCTGTGGCAGGACCGGCAGCCGCTGTGGCTCGAAGGTCATGATGCGGCGGTGACGGCGGTGGCCTTTGACGGGGCAGGGCGCCTAGTGACAGGCAGCGATGATTTCACCGTCCGCCTGTGGGAGCCGGATGGTGGCGCGCGCCTGTTGGGCACGCACAGGGGCAAGGTGCGCGGTCTGGCGATCTCACCCGATGGGCAATCGGTTGCCTCGGCGAGCTGGGACGGCAGCGTCGGTCTCTGGTCGCTTTCGGGTGGCGCGGGGCGCAACCTCAAGCTCGGCAGCGGCGTGAATGACGTGGCCTTCGGTCCCGCTGGCAGCCTCTTTGCCGCCACCATGGATGGCGGGGTGTTGCGGTTCGATGCAGAGCCGGGCTCTGCGCCGCGCCCGCTGGTGCAGCAGGGATTTGGCGTCAACCGGCTGATCGTCGACACTCGGGCGGGCTGGCTGGCCTATGGCGCGGTGGACGGGGCAACCCGCATCATCGACATGGAGAGCGGCGCCCCGATTGCCGATTTCACCCTCGACCGTCGCCCGATCCTGGCGATGGCCTATCACGCCTCCACCGGCCAATTGGCGGTGGGGGATGGTCATGGCTACATCATGATGATCGACACTGGCAGTGATGGGAACGGCTGGCGCATCGCCCGCGATTTCCGTGCCACGCGGCAGGGGCCGGTCTGGGCCCTTGCCTTTTCGCCGGATGGCAACACCATTTGGGCGGGAGGACTTGATGATGTGGTCTATGGCTGGCCGGTGGCGCTGATGAATGAATTTGACCCCGCGATGGGGCAGGAGCGTACATTCCTGCGTCCGGCCGACAGCATGCCCAACGGCGAGCGGCAGTTCATGCGCAAATGTTCGATCTGCCACGCGCTGACCGGCGGCGAGAGCCGCAAGGCCGGACCCAGCCTGCACGGGCTGTTCGGACGCCGCGCCGGAACGCTGCCGGGATACCGGTATTCGCCGGTGCTGCAGGGATCTGATATCATCTGGAACGACGACACGATCGATGCGCTGTTCGATCTGGGACCGGACCACTACATTCCGGGGTCGAAAATGCCGATGCAGCGCATCACCGCCGCCGAGGACCGCAAGGACCTGGTGGGTTTTCTGAAACACGCAACGCAACCGGAGAAGTGACAGGATGAAAGCGATGTTTGCAGGCTTTGCGGCGATTGCCGTGATCGCCGTAGGAGCGGATCTGGCTCTGGATCGCGCAGGATTTGCCGCGGATGAGAAATTCGCAGGCCAAGCGGTGCGCCTGGATTGAACCAGCCCGTCATCTCTGCCGTCCCGCGCGATGAATACGGCGAAAACCTTGCCGGTGCTTCGATCCTGGTGATCGATGACGAACCGGGTATGCGCAATTTCATGACCAAGATCCTCAGCCCGCGTTGCAAGCGGGTCGAGCAGGCGGCCTCGGCGGCGGAAGCCTCCGCGATCCTCGATCAGTCGCATTTCGATCTGGTGATCCTCGACAATATCATGCCGGGCAAGACCGGGCTGGAATGGGTGCAGGAGCAGCGCCGGGTGGGGCTGTTTGCCGATACCATTCTGGTGACTGCCTATGCGGATCTGGAAACCGCGATCATGGCGCTCCGGGCCGGGGTGGCAGATTTCGTGCTGAAGCCGTTCCGGGCCAATCAGATCCTGAATTCGGTGGCGCGGGCGCTGGACCGCAAATACCTGCGCCGGGAAAACTACCTGCTGAAACACGAGTTGTCGGCCGAAGGGTCTGCGGCGCGGGGGCGGCTGCTGGGCAAATCGGCGGCCATCACCCAGGCGCGCGAGATGCTGACCCGGCTGGCGCCACTGCCAACGCCGGTGTTGTTCACCGGCGCCAGCGGCACCGGCAAGGAAATCGCCGCGCGCACGATGCATTCGCTGTCGGATCGGGCGCAGAAGCCGTTTGTAGCTGTCAATTGCGCCGCCATCGCCCCGGACCGGATCGCGCATGAGCTGTTCGGCGTTCTGGACGAACAGGACCGACGCCGAGACGGGTTGTTCCTGCACGCGGATGGCGGCACGCTGTTCCTTGATGAGGTGGCGCAGATGCCCGATCAGGTGCAGGCGGCGCTGTTGCGGGTGCTTGAGGACCAGCGGGTGCGCCCCGTCGGTGCCGAACGGGACATCCCGCTGAACCTGCGGTTCCTTTTTGCCACCAATGCCGATCTCGAAGAGGCCGTGGCCGAGGGCCGGTTCCGCGCCGATCTGTATCATCGCATCAATGTGGTGAAGATCGAGATGCCCCCGCTGCGCGAGCGGATCGAGGATATAATCGAACTGGCAGCGCTGTTCATGGAGCAATTCTCGGCGACGCTGGGCATGCCCGCGCTGGAGCTGAACGAGGAAACCTTGCTGAAGTTTTCCCGCTACGACTGGCCCGGCAACGTGCGTGAGCTGCGCAACCTGATCGAACGCTCGGTCATTCTGGGTGAGTTCCCGGAAGAGTTCTCCGGCAAGGGGTCGGTCACTGGCCCGGCAGCGATTGAAACGCTGGATCTGGTGACCCAGCGCCACATCATGCACATGCTGGACGCCTGCGATGGCAACCGCGCCGAAGCGGCCCGTCGCCTCGGCGTATCGCGCAAGACCATCGACCGAAAATGCGCCTCCTGGGGGGTGTGAAGAGGTTCAAGGACTAGCCGGGGAAGCGCGGTTTCAGTCGCGGCGCTCCGGCAGCCAGATCGCAAAGGCGGCGCCGCCCTCCTCGCGGTTTCGCACCGTGATGATCCCTCCTGCGTGCTGGATCAGGGTCTGGCTGATCGACAGGCCCAGCCCGGTGCCTTCGCCCGGTTTGGTGGTGTAAAACGGGTTGAACACCTCTGAAATGTGATCCTCGCTGATGCCCGGGCCGCTATCGGCCACTGTCAGGCAAGCCCCCGGCGTGCCATCGCGCTCTTCTGCCTTGAGTGTCAGGGTCAGCGTGCCAGTTTCCTTCATCGCCTGCGCCGCATTGATCACCAGATTGATGATCACCTGCTGCAACTCACCGGGGTCAATACGCACCGCCGGGGCGACATCGAAATGACCATCGACCACGATGTTATGCTTGCTGAGCACGTGATCCACCAGCACCAGGCAATCGGTGACCACATTGGCGATATCGACGCTTTCCTTGAATGTGCCGAATTCTGAAGGCCGGGCGAATTGCAAGAGCTTGCTGACGATGGCGCCGATCCGCATGACTTGATTGTCGATGAGATCCAGCTCGGTTTTCACCTCTGCCGCGCCCGGTCCCAGGGTCATCCGCATCACGTCGACATTGCCCTGGATCACCGCAACCGGGTTGTTGATCTCATGCGCGACCCCGGCGGTGATTTCCCCGATCGAGGCCAGCTTTTCGCTCATCACCAGTTGTTTATAGGTGTCTTCCAGCTTCTGGTTCGCGGCCCGCAGTTCCGCGGTGCGCTGATCGACGCGGGCGTTCAGCTCTCCGGCCCATTCGCGCAGCTTCTGATCGCGGTCCTGCAACTGATCCAGCAGGGTATCAAGGTGCGATGCCACCTGTCCGATCTCGTCGCGGCTGCCGACATCGCCATTGCGCGCGGTCAGATCGCCGCGCTCCACCCGTTTCATGGTCACGGTCATCCGCTCCAGCGGTGAAAAGATGCCCTTGGCCAGCCACAGGAACAGCGGCGCCGACAGGGCCAGAACCATCAGGAATGCGCCGACAATGGTCCAGTACGCCTCGGATTTGGCCGCCATATAGGGCGCTTCGAGGAAGCCGACATACAGCATCCCGACCCGTTCTCCGAAACTGTCGGTCAGCGGCAGATAGCCCGAGATATACCAGTCGTTGACCACAAAGGCGCGGTTCAGCCAGGTGCGGCCCTCTTCCAGAACCACGCGGCGCACCACCGCCGAGACCCTTGTGCCAAGGGCGCGCACGTCTTCGAACAGGCGCACATTGGTCGACACCCGCGTGTCCTCAAGAAACAGGGTGGCGGTGCCCTGCCGGTTGCCGCCGTCCTCGTCGCTGAGATAGACCAGCGCGTTCAGCGTATCGATGAAATCGAGGTTGCGGTTCAGCAGAAGCCCGCCGCGCAGCACCCCGTTATGGCCGGGCATGATCACCGGGGCGGCGGTGTGCACCACCATGCCGCGATCCTCGACCTTGCGGGTGGTCGGCGCGGCGGCCTCGGTTTCGATCAGGGTGATGCTGGCACGTTTCTGCAGGGCGGGGGACATGAGCGACATGTCATCGGCCGAGAAAATGTCGATCTCCGAGGCCAGCTGTCCGGTGGCGGCCGTGCGGATCACTGGCCATTTCTGCTGCGGCTCTTCCAGTTCGGCAAGCGGCAGATATTCGAGGAAATCCAGCTGCAGCTGTTGTCTGCGACTTTCAAGAAGACGGTTCACCGCCTCGGACCCATCGTTCAGCGCGGCCTGAAAGGCGGTGGATTGCGCCAGGTTCAGCATGCTGTTGGCGGTGCCGGTCTGCAGGTGGCCCAGATATTGCTCGGCGATGCGCAGGTCGCTGTCGACCTTGGCAATCAGCACGGCATCATAATCGGCATTCCAGCGTGTCATCGCCAGAATAAGCATCAGCGGCATCAGCACGCTGAGCGGTAACAGCGCCAGCAGCAACAGGCGTAGCCGAACGGATTTCAAGTTGTGCCCCTCCCATGCCGGGCGATTGGTGTCCGGATCATGCCGACATCACTGTGACACCTCACGGGGCAGCGGGGCAAGGGGGGCGTGCCCGGATGATGGCGTGGCTCACGGTGCGGTGACCCGCCCTGTTCGTCAGTATTGTCTTACGCCGGAACGGGTTTTCCTGCCCAGTCAAAGACCATGCCGCTGTTCTCGGGCGACAGCCCCGCGATCACCCCGGCCAGACAATCCGCTGCGTAGGCGGGGGTGAACAGCTTGCCTTCGGGCACCGCGCGGCTGAAGGGGCGCGACAGGTCCGTATCGACGGTGCCGGGGTGCAACCCGGCGCAGACGAAATCGGGATTGAGCCGCGCCATTTCGATGGCGTAGTTGCGCAGCAGCATGTTCAGCGCCGCCTTGGAGGCGCGATAGGCGTGCCAGCCGCCCAGCCCGTTGTCCGAGATCGAGCCGACCCGCGCCGACAGCGCCGCAAAGATGGCGCGCCGGTCCCGTGGCATACGCGGGATCAGGTGACGCGCTGCCATGGCCGGGCCAAAGGTATTGACAGCGAAGACCTGTTCGAAGGCAGACAGGCTTTGCTGTTTCAGGGATTTTTCGGGTCTCAGCGCGGTTCCGTCCGACAGGATCCCGGTCGCCAGAATGATCAGATCGGGTGCCTCCAGCGTGTCGGCCAGCGCGATCAGGCTGGCCTCATCGGTGACATCGGCCTCATGAGGCACCACCGACCCGGCGGCGGGTGTGTCCCCTCGACGGGATACGGCGTGCACGGTTTCGACATGGGGCTGGGCGGCGTAATGCTGCACCAGCGCCGCGCCGATGCCGCCACTGGCGCCAAGGATCACAACCTGTTTCGGGGGCGTGTGTGTGGGCATCAATCCCTCGCTACATCAGTTTCAGGAACAGGCGGCGCGGCAGCAGGCGGCCAAGGGTGAAGACCCAGGAAAACGGCGCTGGAAAGCTGGTGCTGAAGCGCCGCCCCTGCATGGCGCGCAGGCAGCGCCGGGCGGCGTCTTCGGGCTCAAGGATCTGCGGCATCTTGAATTCGTTCTTCTGTGTCAGCCGGGTGCGGATAAAGCCGGGGTTGATCACCTGCACCCGCACGCCGCTGCCGCGCAGATCAGCCTGCAGGTTTTCCCCCAGATGCATCAGCGCCGCCTTGGAGGCACCATATCCGATGGCTCCCGGCAGGCCGGTGAACCCGGCCAGCGAACCGATCAGCACGATATGGCCACTGTCCCGGCGGCAAAACTGCGGTATGATCTGCCCCAGTACCCGCAGCGCGCCGGTGAAATTGACCGCGCACATGGTCTCGACTGCCTCCGGCTGCCAGTCCTGCGCGCTGAGCGGATCATAGGCCCCGGCGCAGTAGACCACACCGTCCACAGGTCCCAGATCCGCCGCGGCCCGGATCACATCATCCGGGTCCGTCACATCCATCGGCAGCGCCCGGGCATTGGACAGGCCGTCGCAAAGGTGCTGCAGCCGCCCGGCATTGCGGGCGGACAGGATCAGCCGCGCACGCGCGCCGTCCAGCGCCTCTGCCAATGCCCGGCCCAGCCCTTCGCTGGCGCCGACGATCCACCAGGTCTGCCCTTCGAACATCTTAGCCCTCAGCCGGGCGCATGGTGGCGATCAGCTCGGCGACCTTGATGCCGAACTTGCGCATTTCGGAGCGGTTCAGAATGGTGCCGTTGTCCATCAGATACATCCAGTCGGTGACGTCCAGCACGTGGCCGCCGGCATCTTCGGGCAGACGGATGCGATAGGTCAGCCGCACGGTGGCGCCCATCTGCTGCCCCTTGCCCTCGCCGATGATATCGTCGGCGGTGGCGGTGAAATGCCCGTCCTCGCCCATGGTCAGATACCATTTGCGCGCCTGGGTGCTGCCATTGGCATAGGCGAAATCCTCGCTCAGCGTGCCGGTGGCGCCGTCCCATTCCCCGTTCATCCGCGCAACAAAGCGCGACACAACGCGCCCGCGCGGCCCGTAGATCATGCCTTCGGAGATCAGTGTGCCGGACAGGCGCTCCTGAATGTCAAAGGCGGGGCTGGTGTCTGCGTAATGCGCCAGCCGCTGGGCGCGAAAGCCAAATCCGGGCCGCCAGAGGGCGAGCACAAGCACGGCAACAAGAAGCAGGAGAACCAGTTTCATGACAAGGAGACCTCTCGTGGCAGGCGCATCACCAGGGCGATCGCCAGCAGTTTGATAAGACAGGGCAAAACGGCATAGGCCAGGGTCAGCGCCATCAGGGCGCTGGCATCATTGGGGCCGCCGGGTTCAAATCCGCTCAGTTGCAGCGCGGGCAGCAGGATCACCGCCGCAGCGGCAAGGGACAGCTTGGCGGCGAATGTCCAAAGGCCAAAGGCCTGCCCGCCGCGTAGCCCGGCCCGCGCCAGCGCCGCCGAGAACAACACCGGCAGGATCACCATGTCCGCGCCAAGGGCGGCCCCCGATCCGATGCAGATTGCGGCAAAAGCCCAAGCCGCGCCTGCGGGCAGGAGTGCTGCCCCGCTGAACGACAGGATGGCTAGGGCCATGGCCGGAACCAGGACTTGTCGGGCGCCATAGGCAGCGCTGGCCCGGGTCCAGATTGGCACCGACAGGCCCGCCGACAGAAAGAACAGGATCAGGAACGGCCCGGCGAGGTCCGGCAGCGCAAGTTTCTCATCGACAAAGAACAGAAACAGGGTCGAGGTCATCGCCACAGGCAGGCTGTTGACCAGGGCAAGCACCAGAAGGCGAAGGCCCCCGGCGCGGCGAAGGGCAGCCCAAGTGACCGGCGCCTCGGGGCTGCTGGGGATCTGCCACAGCGGGCGGGTCAATGCCCAAACACCGACGCAGATCAGGGCTAGCAGGATACCAAAGGCGGCATATCCGCCACCATTGGCCCCGGCCTGCTGCAACAGCGATGGCGCCAGCGCGGCGAGGATGATCCCGGCGAGCGTGCCGCCCTCGCGCCAGCCTGCCAGCCGGATCAGCGCCTCGGGCGACCCCGCCAAGCTGGTGCTGTGGCCGTAAAACAGGATGGTCCCCAGGCTGTAGGCGCTGAACAGCAGCACCAGTGCGGCGATGAGCCAGACCAGCCCGCCCGCGGCGGGTATCAGGGTGTAGAGCATCAGGAACCCCGCTGCCATGCCAAGACAGGCGAGGGCGGCAAAGGCGCCGCGCGCATGTTCGTACCGGTCGATCAGCCAGCCAAGCGCCGGATCCTGCACGAAATCCACCACCCGGATCACCGCCAGAATGGCGCCAAGGGTGGCAAGGCTCAGACCCAGCTCTGCCGAGGCATAGCGCGGCAGGTGGATATAGAGCGGCAACCCCGCTGCCGCCAGCATGAGCGCAAAAAGACTGATCCGGGCTGCGTGCATCAATCGCCCCGCAGCCGCGCCGACAGACGCGCAGAGCGGCTGTTGTCCGAAAGCCAGATGCCGAGGAAGCGTTTGCGCAGGTCCGGGTGGCGGATGGCGCAGGTCTGCTGCCCGTTGAGATGCAGAACCAGACTGTCTGGCTGGGTTGATACAGCCGTGAAGATATCACCGCGCGCCACATCGCGAAAACAGCTGGCAAGTTTTTGCATCATCGCGGCCTGGTCCGCGCGCGGCCCTTCGATCCGCTGGATCTCGACGCGAGTGGATTTGGTCAGATCGTCCTGCGAGATGCTGCGGAAATATTCGATCTGCAGGGCCAGCGGCTGGCGCCAGCCAAACCGGGACTCCCCCTCTGTGTGCAGGCTGGCGCGGTAGATCGGCAGACCCAGCCAGCGGACCATGACGGTGCCCAGCTCAACCGGCTGCGACAGGCCAAAGCCGCGCAGGTTTGCCGCTGCCGCGCCGGGCAGCAGCAGCGCCGCGATCAACAGCGCGGCGGCCAGAGGCGGGAACCGTTGCTCAGGCATGGGTCAGCTCAACCTGCACCACATCGGTCTGGCCCACGGCAAAGGAGCCGGCACAGATCTCCAGATAATAGCGCCAGTTGCGCAGGAAGGCCGCGTCATAGCCCAGCTCCATGATCCGGGGCGCCCGTTTCGCCAGCTGCTCGGCCCATGTCCGGCAAGTGCGGGCGTAATCCTGCCCAAAGGCGAAGGAGTTCGTCACCTGCAGACCCGCCTGCCGCGCCTGATGGGCAATCACCGCATCCGACAGCAGCATGCCACCGGGGAAAGTGTACTGGCGGATATAATCCGAGGAGTTGCGGTAGATGTCGAAATAGCTGTCCTGCACGGTGATCGCCTGAATGACCGCCTTGCCGCCTTGCGCAAGACGCGCCTTCACGGTCTGGAAATAGCTGGGCCAGTAGCGTTCACCCACCGCCTCGATCATCTCGATCGAGACGATATTGTCGTAAGTGCCGGTGGATTTGCGGTAATCGCACAGCTCGATTGACGCGCGCCCGTCCAGCCGCGCGTCGGCATAGCCGTGCTGGCTGGGCGAGATGGTCAGCCCGGTGACATCGCGCCCGGCATCGGCGGCGCGTTCGGCAAAACCGCCCCAGCCGCAGCCGATTTCCAGCACCCGCTCACCCCGTGTCAGGCGGTTCAGCACCCGGTCGTATTTGCGGTTCTGGGCGCGCTCCAGATCATTGTCGCCGGGGGCAAACAGAGCAGAGGAATAGGTCATGCCGCTATCGAGCCAAAGCTGGTAGAACTCGTTCCCGACGTCGTAATGCGCTTTGATGTTGCGGGCCGAGCCACGGATCGAATTGGCGCGCAGGATCTTGTCGACGGCGCGGAACTTCAGCCCGCTCCAGAAGCTCGGGTAGGCAAAATCGGTCAAATAGTCGAGGTTCAGGATCGCCACCTGGATCAGGGTTTCGATGCTGGAGGTCTCCCACATGCCTTCGATGTAGGTTTCGCCCAGCCCGATATCGCCGCGCGCGGCCATGGCGGTGACGGCGGCCCAGTCGAACAGCACCATGTCTGCCGCCGGGGCGCCGCTGCCGAAATCATGCACTTCGCCTTCCGGGGTGGTCAGGCGCAGGCTGCCCTTGCGGATCTGGGCGCAGCTGTCGAGAAAATCGCGTTTTACACGGTTGGTAATGAAAAGCATCAGCTGACCTCCTGCTTTGGGGGGAGGGGGCGGGATCTGTATGGCGCCCCTTTGAGTTTCAGTTTCAGGGCCTGCCAATGGATCAGGGCGATGGTGCGGAACGCGCCAAAGGGCCGCCGCAGGGCCGCCCGAAGGATCGAGCCGTTGCTGAGCTGTCGCCGCCGCCCGGTCAGGGTGGCAATCACGCCTTCAGCGCCATGTTCCAGCGCAATGCGGATGGCGATCCGGTCCGGGCGGATATCGTAGTGGAACCGGTAGTCCCCCGCGATCTGCTGGAAGGGCGAGACGTGAAAGATCTTGCTGGCGGTGATTTCGTCACCGGCCGTAATCGGCGCAAACCCGTCAAGATGGCACAGGTAGCTGTGACGGTCGCCAAAGGTGTTGGAGACCTCGGCAATCACCGCCCGCAGCGTGTCACCCTCCATCGCCAGCCAGAAGCTGACTGGGTTGAAAGTGTACCACAGGAATCCCGGTTGCGTCAGCAGCAGAATCTGAAGGCCGTCCAGCTCCAGACCGGCCCCGGCAAAGACCTCTTGCGTCCAAGGCAGGCCGCGCCCCGCGCCCGGCGCGCCGCCATGGTTGCGGTCATTGACCGAAGACAGGTTGAAGCCATTGCGCGAGAACAGCCCCGGCCGCGCCTCTGACAGCGGGTCGATCAGCACGTAATCGACACCATAGCGGAAGGCATTGCGGATGCCGCCGCGGCGCGCGTGGCTGGTGTGGCCCGCGATATGGTCGGGCCAGAGGGGAGCGGGGCTGTCGCTCATGCCAGCACCTGCGCCAGGCTGCGGGCGTCGATGCCGCGGGCGACGCGCACCGCGCTGGCAAATCCGTCCTCGTGGAACCCGTGGCGCAGATATGCGCCCGCGAACCAGGTGTTGTTGTCGCCCTGGATGTCGTGGATCTGTTTCTGGGCGCGGATAGCTGCCTGATCGAACACCGGATGGCGGAAGGTGTTGGTGTCATAGATCGTCTCGTCACGCACCGGCCTGACTGGGTTCAGCGAGATGAACAGCGGATCACTCTCTGGAATATTCTGTAGCCGGTTCATCCAGTAGGTCACGCCGATCGCCGGGCGGCTGTCCTGCGCCGCCGCCTTGTAGACCCAGGAGGACCAGCAGGCGCGCCGTTTCGGCATTTGGCCGGCGTCGCGGTGCAGGATCACCTCGTTATCCTGATAACGCATATTGCCGAGGATCATCTCTTCCTGCGCGGTGGGAGAGGACAGCAGCCGCAGCGCATCGTCGGAATGGCAGGCCATGATGACCTGATCGAACTCCTGCGTTTCGCCATAAGGCAAGCGGATGGTGACGCCTGCCTCGGTGCGATCCACCGCCTGCACCGGCGTGCCGGGGCGCAGGGTGCAGCCATTGGCCTTCAGATGCGCCTCCAGCCTGCGGACGTATTCGATGCTGCCACCCTTTACCGTCCACCACTGGTGCTGCCCCGTGGCGCTGAGCAAGGCGTGATTGCGGAAGAACTGCACCAGCGACCGGGCCGGAAAGCCGCGGATCTCCTCCATCGGGGTGGACCAGATCGCGCCGCAGATCGGCATCAGGTAATAGCGCTGGAACCAGTCGCCAAGGCGCAGCTCGTCCATCAGCTGACCGATGGTGACATCGTCACTGCGGGCGGTTTCGACCGCGCGGGCGTTAAAGCGCAGGATGTCGCGCACCATGCCGTGAAAGGCCGGGCGGGCCACGTTACGGCGCTGGCCGAACAGGGATGTGAGGCTTTTCAGCCCGTATTCTACGGCGCCGTCGTCAATGCTGGCGCCAAAGGTCATATCGCTTTTGATGATGGGCACATCCAGATCGCGGAACATCGCGGTCAGATGCGGATAATTGACAAAGTTGAACACGATAAAGCCGGTATCGACCGGCTGGGTCCCATGCATCCCCGCCTGGACGGTGCGCGCGTGTCCGCCAAGGCGCGGCGCGGCTTCGAACAGGGTCACGTCATGGCCGGGTGCCAAACGATAGGCGGCGGCGAGACCAGAAATGCCACCGCCAACAATAGCAATGCGCTGGCGACGTAGGGGTGGGACATCAAATGACATGTGTTCTCCGTTTCTTTTCAGGGAGTACGCCGCCATTCCCTGGCCGGATCAAAAGTTTTCGCCTTCTTGGGATGAAATCGAAGCGATGCGTTCGCGCAGAAAAAATTCTGGTGGCTTTTGATCCAGTCGCAGCAGCGCCACGTAACACTGGCATGTTGGAACTTGATGCAGATCCCGCTCTTGATGCGCCCGAGCTACCGGTTACGGTAGGTGAGGTGACCGCCGATGCGCGGGAAAGGAAACAAGTGGATACCAACAGCTTTTCTGAGCAGACCCTCTGGATGCTTGCGGTGCGGGACCAGCGGGACCGGGCCGCCTTTGGCTTGCTGTTCGACCACTTTGCGCCGCGGCTCAAAGGGGTGATCTGCCGCTCGGGCATTTCACAGGGTCAGGCCGAGGATATCGTGCAGGACGTGATGCTGACGGTCTGGCGCAAGGCACACCTGTTCGACCCGCAGCGTGCGCAGGTGTCGTCCTGGATTTACCAAATCGCGCGAAATCGTCAGATCGATGTGATCCGAAAGGAACGTCGCCCCGTACCCGAAGAGTTGAAGCAACCCGAAGAGGTGCAGGAAGACGCGGCGCAGATCGTTGCCCTGGAGCAAGAGACGTCGCGCCTGAGGGAGGCCTTGAAGCGGCTGAAGCCCGCACAACGCGAGATGGTGGAAAAGGCTTACCTCGGGGAGCTGAGCCATTCGGACATCCGCGCTGAAACGGGTCTGCCGCTTGGCACGATAAAATCCCGCATCCGGCTTGGACTGGAACGGTTGCGGCACGAATTGAAGGGAACTGAAACCTCATGAGCAGCATCACCCATCATATCCCTGATGAGCTGCTGATCGCCTATGCCTCGGGGAGCCTGGAACAGGCTTTCTCGCTGGTGCTGGCGGCGCATATCTCTATGTGCGACGAGTGCCGCGCCCGTCTGGGTGCGCATGAGGCGGTTGGCGGCGCCATGCTTGAAAATGCCTGCGGCACCGAAGCCGGAATGGCTGTGTCGGCGGATCTGAAGGCGCGGCTTCTGGATGCGCTGGATGACCCTGTTGAGCCCGCGCCCCCGGCCTATCACCGCTCTGGTGTGTTTCCCGGACCGGTGATGGAGGCGCTGGGCGGGCTGCCCCCGAAGTGGAAGCCGCTCGGCATGGGGGTGCGCCAGTCGATCTTGTCTCATGGCAAGGGCGGCAGCGTGCGATTGCTATATATCCCCTCGGGGCAGGCGGTGCCGGACCATGGCCACAACGGGCTGGAGCTGACGCTGGTGTTGCAGGGCGCGTTCCACGATGAAACGGGGCGTTTTGGCGTTGGCGATGTGGAGATTGCAGACAGCGATCTGGAGCATACCCCGGTGGCCGAAGAGGGCGCAGCCTGTATCTGCCTGGCTGCCACTGACGCGGCGCTGCGGTTCCGTTCCTTCATCCCGCGTCTGCTGCAACCGGTGTTCCGGATCTAGACGGGCAGATCAGATATCTCCGCTCGGTTGGGCGGATTGAGGCAAGGGCCGCGCATCGCGTGGCCCTTTTTGCGTGTACCAGTCAGGGCGACGCATATTGTTGTGAAGGTACACCTCTGGACTTTGATTTTGATATTTCATATATCACTATACCTATATGGAATCCCCATAGTGTAATTTCAGGTATGCTTCATGATTACCGGCCCCCAGATGCGCGCGGCGCGTGCCCTTCTTGGTATTGATCAGAAAACCCTCGCGGAACGCGCCGGGCTTTCGGTGCCGACGATCCAGCGCATGGAGGCCAGCGCGGGCAACGTCCGGGGCGTGGTCGACAGCCTGACCAAGGTGGTCACTGCGCTGGAACAGGCGGGTATCGAGCTGATCGCCGAAGGCGTGCCCAGCACGGCTGGCGGGCGCGGTGTGCGCCTGAAATCTCCACCCCAGACCCCTTAAGATCCAAATCCGCGACGGCGACCGCCGACGTTATGCCGACGATCCCGCCGCACACCAACCAAAGGTGCGGCCCAGATGAAAGACAAGACCAGCAGTGCGCATGAAGCGCCAAGCTTTGCAGAGCTGTTTACCCCGAAACTGATTACCGTGCTGCGCGAAGGCTACGGGCTGGCGCGGCTGCGCGGCGATGCCATTGCCGGGCTGACGGTCGCCATCGTGGCGCTGCCCCTGTCGATGGCCATCGCCATCGCCTCGGGGGCGACCCCGGCGCAGGGGCTTTACACGGCCATTGTCGGCGGTTTTCTGGTCTCGTTGCTCGGAGGGTCGCGGTTCCAGATCGGCGGCCCGGCCGGCGCCTTTATCGTTCTGGTCGCCGCAACGGTGGCGCAGCACGGGATCGAGGGGCTGGTGCTGGCGACCTTCCTGTCGGGGTTGATGTTGCTGGCGGTGGGGTTCCTGCGGCTGGGCACCTTTATCAAATTCATTCCCTTTCCGGTCACCGTGGGCTTCACCGCCGGGATCGCGGTGATCATCTTTGCCAGCCAGATCAAGGAATTGTTCGGGCTGACCTTGCCTCATGAACCGGGGGAGCTGCTGGAAAAACTCCCGGCGCTTTGGGAGGTGAGGGGCAGCATCACCCCAGCGGCGCTTGGCCTGTCGATTGTAACCGTTGCCGTGATCCTTGGCCTCAAACGCTGGCGGCCGCATTGGCCCGGCATGCTGATCGCAGTGGCGCTGGCGGCGACGGCCACGGCATTTCTGGCACTGCCGGTGCAGACCATCGGCACCAAATTCGGCGGCATTCCCGCCTCGTTGCCTACGCCGCGCCTGCCGGATCTGTCGCTAGCTCACATTCTGGCGGTGCTGCCCTCTGCGGTGTCCTTTACCCTGTTAGGGGCCATTGAATCGCTGCTGTCGGCAGTGGTGGCCGATGGCATGACCGGGCGCCGTCACCGCTCGAATTGCGAGTTGGTCGCGCAGGGGGCGGCCAATATAGGTTCCTCCCTGTTTGGTGGCTTTTGCGTCACCGGCACCATTGCCCGCACTGCGATCAACGTGCGCGCCGGGGCGCATGGTCCCATCGCGGGGATGCTGCACGCGGTCTTCCTGCTGCTGTTCATGCTGATCGCGGCGCCGCTTGCTTCCTACATTCCGCTGGCGGGGCTGGCCGGGGTGTTGGCCGTGGTGGCGTGGAACATGATCGAACGGCCTGCGATCGCCATCCTGCTGCGCTCGGGCTGGGGTGAGGCGACGGTTCTGGCCGCGACCTTCTTCCTGACCATTTTCCGCGATCTGACCGAGGCCATCGTTGTCGGTCTTGCCCTGGGGTCGGTGCTGTTCATCCAGCGGATGAGCCGGGCAACGGCGGTGTCGCGGCATACGCCATTGGTCGGGCGGGACGAGGCCGATAGCGCGGATGGGCGCGGCGAATACCACGAAGAGCAGGCGGCGAACCCGGATGTCGTGGTCTACCGCATCACCGGGGCACTGTTCTTTGGTGCCACCGCCTCGATCGGGTCGGTGCTGGACCGCATTCAGGATAGCCACAAGGCGCTGATCGTTGATTTCTCGGCGATGCCGTTTCTGGATTCAACCGGCGCCAATATGATCGAAGGGCTGGCGCATAAGGCGCAAAAGCAAGGCGTCGCCCTGTGGCTGACAGGGGCGGGGCTGGATATCCGGCGCGTCTTTGCCACCCATGGGCTGAGCCACCCGCTGATACATGACGCGGTCAGCGTGGAGGCGGCGCTGGCCACGATCACAGGCGCCGCCGACGAGGCCCGCAAGGCCGGGTGATCTGCGGTCTATACAACACGAAAAAGGGGCCGCTGCGTGCGGCCCCCGTGCAATCCCACCCGCCATGATCTGCCGCGTGGGTCAGTGATTGCTTGGTCTTATGCGCTCAGCTGGCGAGCGCCATCTCTTCTGGCTTCATCAGGCGGCCCATGTGGCGGCCGGTGTCCAGCATGCGGTTAGAAAAGCCCCATTCGTTGTCATACCAGCTGACCACCCGCACCAGCCCTTCGCTGGTGACAGCGGTCTGCGCGGCGGCAAAGCAGGACGAATGCGGGTCGTGGTTGAAATCGACCGAGACCATCGGATCCTCTTCATAGGCCAGAATGCCCGCCAGCCCGTTCTCCGAGGCTGCGCGCAGGGCGTCATTGACCTCTTCGACCGTGGCAGCGCGCTCGGGCACAAAGCTGAGATCGACAACCGAGACGTTCGGTGTCGGCACCCGGATGGCGGAGCCTTCCAGCCGTCCTTTCAGATGCGGCAGCACCTCTGCGATGGCGCGGGCGGCGCCGGTGGAGGTCGGGATCATCGACAGGGCCGCAGCGCGGGCACGATAGGGGTCCTTGTGCGGGCTGTCGTGGGTCGGCTGGTCGCCTGTATAGGCGTGAATGGTGGTCATGTAGCCAGTCTTGATGCCAAAGGCCTGATCCAGCACCTGCGCTACCGGCGCCAGGCAGTTGGTGGTGCAGGAGGCGTTGGAGACCACCAGATCCTCCGCGGTCAGATCCATGTGGTTGACGCCATAGACCACGGTGCGGTCGACCTCCTTGCCGGGGGCGGAGATCAGGACGCGCTTCGAACCATTGCCCAAATGCGCCGCCGCCGCATCGCGGCTGGTGAACAGGCCGGTGCATTCATAGGCGATGTCGACGCCTTCCCAAGGCAGATCCGCCGGGTTGCGCTCGGCGCTGAGCCGGATGGTGTGGCGACCCACCCGCAGGATCCCGTCCGCGAGAGAGACAGGTGCGCGCAGGCGACCATGCACAGAATCGTATTTCAGTAGATGCAGTAGGGTTTCGGCGGGTGCCAGATCGTTGATCGCCACCACGTCGATGTCGGTGTCGCCGCGTTCCAGCAGGGCGCGCAGAACGCCACGGCCGATGCGGCCAAATCCGTTGATTGCGATCTTGAGGGTCATGGCATCTGTCTCCGTGCAGTGGGCGTGTTTAGAATCGCCCCTTGGTTGCCGTATCGATAGCGGTGGCGCTAACATTTGTGTATTCGTTATCGATAACGATCAAGTAAATCAACCCTGCCTGAAAACATCGGTCAATCCCGGCCCGCTGCCTCTTGCGGCTGGGCGCGAAGTGCTGAACCATGCGCGCATGACAAAGAAGCTGCTGCTCAAGGACGTCGCCCGTCTGGCCGGGGTCAGTGAAATGACCGCCTCTCGCGCGTTGCGCGGGACCACGGATGTGTCCAAGGCAACCCGCGCGCGGGTCGAGGAAATCGCCCGTGCCCACGGCTATGTGCCCAATCGCATCGCCGGATCGTTGTCCTCGCAATCGGTCAATCTGGTTGCGGTGGTGGTGCCGTCGCTGAACAGTTTTGTCTTTCCCGAGGTGCTGTCGGGGATTTCCCACGTGCTGAAGGAAACGCAGCTGAAACCGGTGGTTGGCGTATCGGGCTATGAACTCGATGAAGAAGAGGCCGTGATTCGCGAAATGCTGAGCTGGCGTCCCTCGGGGTTGATCGTGGCGGGGCTGGAGCACACTGAGGCCACCCGGCGCATGCTCGAGCAGGCGGATTGCCCGGTGGTGGAGGTGATGGATGTGGATGGCACCCCGGTGCGCCACTGCGTCGGCATTTCCCATCTGCAGGCGGGACGCGACATGGCGGCGCAGATCCTGTCGCAGGGTTATCGGCAGATCGGCTTTATCGGCACCAAGATGCCGCAGGATTTCCGCGCCCGTAAACGTTTTGACGGCTTTGTCGAAGGATTGGCAGAGCAGGGTGTCACGCTGATGGACCGCGAACATTATGCTGGCGAAAGCTCGATCCAGACCGGGCGTCAGCTGACCGCGCAGATGCTGGAGCGCACGCCGGAACTGGAGTGCATCTATTATTCCAGCGACGTGATGAGCGTCGGCGGTCTGATGCATTGCCAGGCCGAGGGGCTGTCGGTGCCCGGCGACGTGGCGCTGGCGGGGTTCAATAACCTGCAGATCCTGCAAGGACTTCCGCAGGAACTGGCCACCACTGATGCCTGCCGCCGCGAGATCGGCGAACGCGCCGCGCGCATCGTGCTTGAGACGCGGGAGGCGGATCAGCCAACGCCGCCCGTTTGCGTGCAGCTGAGCCCGACCATCAGCCTGGGGCGGTCGCTCTAGCTCTGCCTATCCGTCTTACGGTTGGATGGGGTCCGCTGTCAGGATCGCCTCCATTCCGGCGGTGCAAAAGGCGATCAGCTGGTCGACCTGCGCTTCGGCGGCGCCGGGGCTCAGCGCCTCGATCCGCCAGCCGGTGTTGAGAAAGGCGAGCATCGCAGCCACGGAATAAACCTGACCGGTGGCGGCGGCCTGACGTTCAGCCTGCGGATAAAGCGCCAGAATCTCCTCGATAAACCGGTTGGCCGTGGGGTCGAAACACTGCGCCGCCAGCGGCCGCCAACGTGGATCAGCGGACACATGCGCCACCAGGCGGCCATAGTGCTGCCAATGGGGGCCGCCGGTGCGTGCCAGCGTCACGTAAGCCCGCATAAAGACATCCAACAGGCCGCGCAGCGACAGGGCACCTTCGGCCCTGAGGCGTTCCAGCCCTGCCAGACGCACGTCGGCCAGTTCATCGGCACGGCGGGTGACGGTCTGGTGAAACAGCTCTTCCTTGCCGCCACCGTGATGGTGCACCAGCCCGACCTGTACTCCGGCTAGCGCTGCGATATCGCGCAGCGAGGCGCCTTCGAATCCGCGCTCGGCAAAAAGCGCTTCGGCGGCGTCCAGGATCCGCGCCTTGGTTTGCAGTGACCGCGCCGAAGGGGCGCGTTTGCGTTGTTTTTCCACGAAAAGCTCCCGTTGGTGAAAATATCTTGCCTTATTTTGAACGTTTGTTCAATCTAATCCCGGAGGACAGGGAGGAATTATGACGGAAACGCGCGGGCAGTATGCCCTCATCGGCGCCGGGCCGATGGGGCTGGCCATGGCCAAGGTATTGGTCGAACAGGGCATTCCCTTTCAGGGGTTTGAATTGCATTCGGATGTGGGCGGTTTGTGGGACATCGAGGGACCGAACTCCACGATGTACGAAAGCGCCCATTTGATCTCATCCAAGCGGATGACGGAATTTGCGGATTTCCCGATGAAGGACGAGGTGGCCGAATACCCCTCGCATCGGGAGCTGAAAAACTATTTTCACGATTTTGCAGAGCATTTCGGCCTGCGGGAGCGGTATCACTTCAACGCCGAGGTCCTGAAGACCGAACCATTGGGCGGTCCGGGCGAGGGCTGGCGCGTCACCTGGCGCGATCCGGAGGGCGAGCATAGCGCCGAATTTGCCGGTGTGCTGATCGCCAATGGCACCCTGTCAGAGCCGAACATGCCGACATTCCCCGGTGAGTTCACCGGGGAGCTGATCCATTCCAGCCAATACCGCAAGGCCGAGCAGTTCGGCGGCAAGCGCGTGCTGGTGGTGGGCGCGGGCAATTCGGGCTGCGACATCGCGGTGGATGCGATCCACCATGGCAACAGCTGCGATCTGTCGATGCGGCGCGGCTACTACTTCGTACCGAAATATGTCTTTGGCAAACCGGCAGACACCATGGGCGGGCTGATCCAGCTGCCGATGTGGCTGAAGCGGCGCATCGATAGCCTGATCCTGAAATGGTTCGTGGGCGATCCGCAGAAGTACGGGTTTCCGAAACCCGATTACCAGCTTTACGAAAGCCATCCTGTGGTGAATTCGCTGGTGCTCTATCACGCGGGCCACGGCGATCTAAAGATCCGCCCCGATATTGACCGGATAGACGGCAAGACGGTGCATTTCACCGATGGCAGCAGCAGCGACTATGACATGATCCTCGCTGCGACGGGCTACAAGCTGCACTATCCCTTTATCGATAAGGAGTTGCTGAACTGGCAGGGCGATGCGCCGCACCTGTATCTCAACGCGATGCACCCTGGTCGCGACGATCTGTTCGTCCTCGGCATGGTCGAGGCCAGCGGTCTTGGCTGGCAGGGGCGGCACGAGCAGGCCGAGATGGTCGCGCGCTATATCAAGGGGCTTGAGACCGGCAATGCCGGGGCCAAGGCCCTGAAGGCGGAAAAGGCCGCGGGATTTGAACGCGCAACCGGCGGTATGGCCTATCTGAAACTGGCGCGGATGGCCTACTACGTGGACAAGGCGACCTATCGCAAGGCGGTCACGGGCTGGATCAAGCGGCTCTCCGGGGCGGGCGCATGAGCGGGATTGATGAGATCACGCTGAATTTCAGCCCCGCCTCTCTGACGCTTCTGAATGGGATCCTCGCGGTGGTGATGTTCTCCATCGCGATCGATCTGAAGCCTTCTGATTTTCACCAGCTGCGACGGGCGCCCAAGCCGCTGATCGTCGGGCTGCTGTCGCAGTTCATCGTGCTGCCGGTGCTGACCTTTGCGCTGGTCTGGCTGACCGCGCCGCGTCCCTCGATTGCGCTCGGGCTCATTCTGGTGGCGGCCTGCCCGGGCGGTAATATCTCCAACTTCATCACCCATCGCGCGGGCGGCAATTCCGCCCTGTCTGTGTCGATGACGGGGTTTGCCACCGTGGGGGCGATCCTGCTGACACCGGTCAATATCGGACTCTGGGGTGGGCTTTACCCTCCAACGCGGGCGATCCTGCAGCAGACCGAGATCGACCCGGTGCAGATCGCCATCACCGTCGGTCTGATGCTGATCCTGCCCCTTGTGTTGGGGGTGCAGCTCAATATGCGGGCGCCCGATCTGACGGCACGCATCCGGCGGCCCCTGCAATGGCTGTCGATGGGGATCTTCGTTGCCTTTATCGTGCTGGCGCTGGCGGCCAACTGGGGCTTCTTCCTGCAATTCGCAGGCGCGGTCGCCGGGCTGGTGATCCTGCACAATACGGTGGCGCTTGGCGGGGGCTGGATCACCGCGACGCTGGCGCGGCTGTCGCCTTATGACCGGCGCGCGGTGACGATAGAGACCGGCATCCAGAACTCGGGCCTGGGTCTGGTGCTGATCTTTGCCTTCTTCGGGGGCTTGGGCGGCATGGCCGTCGCGGCAGCCTTCTGGGGGATCTGGCATGCCATATCGGGGTTGGCACTGGCCGCTCTGATGTCCCGGACGGAGGCAGCGCGATGACCGAGGATGCAAAGACCAAAACCGCTCTGATCACCGGCGCTGCTGGCATGGTGGGCCGTGCCCTGCTGTGGGAGCTGCCCGCCTGCCGGGTGATCGCCTCGGATCTGGCGCCGCCTGCGGATCTGCCCAAGGGCGGAGAGTTCTGCCGCATGGATGTCACAACCGATGATCCCGCCCGGGTCATCGGCGAATATAAGCCCGACGTGATTGTGCATCTGGCCTCCATCGTGACCCCGCCCAAGGGCAGCAGCCGCGATTTCGCTTATGCCGTCGATGTCGCGGGCACGCGCAAGGTGCTGGAGGGCGCCGTGGCGCATGGGGTGGAACGCATCGTCGTGACCTCCTCTGGCGCGGCCTATGGCTATCACGCGGACAACCCGCAGCCGCTGCGCGAAAGCGACAGCCTGCGCGGCAATCCGGAGTTCGCCTATTCCGACCACAAGCGTCAGGTCGAGGAAATGCTGGCCGAATGCCGCCACTCGGCGCCGCAGCTGCAGCAGGTGATCCTGCGCGTCGGCACGGTGCTGGGGGCGGGCACGGAAAACCAGATCACCGCCCTGTTCCGCCGTCCGCGCCTGCTGGCGGTGGCAGGCAGCGAAAGCCCCTTTGTCTTTATCTGGACCCGCGATCTGGCCCGCATTCTGGCCCGCGCGGCAACCGATGGGCCAGAGGGAGTCTTCAACGTCGCCGGGGATGGGGCCATGGGCGTCACCGATCTGGCGCAGGCGCTGGGTAAACCGGTTCTGCGCCTGCCTGCTTGGGCGCTGAAGGCGGCGCTGGCGCTCGCGAAACCCCTTGGCCTCAGCCAATACGGCCCCGAACAGGTGCGGTTCCTGCAATATCGGCCGGTGCTGGACAACAGCGCCCTGAAACGGGACTTCGGCTATACGCCCGAGCTGACCAGCGCCGAGGTTTTCGATCTGTGGAGGCAGCAGGCAGGCCTATGACGAAAAAGAAAACAGCAGTCATTTCCGGCGGCGCCGGTGGGCTTGGCCGGGCCTTGTCCACGGCGCTGCAGGCGCGGGGCTGGCGGGTGGTCCTGCTGGATCTGGACATTTCGGGGCTGGACAGCAGCGAGACCCAGATCCCGATCCGCTGCGATCTGACCGATGCGACCCAGTTGCGCAGCAAGGCCGAGCAAATCGAGCAGCAGTATCCGGTGATTGATTTGGTCATCTACAACGCCGGTATCACCCAGATCGGGGGCTTTGATACCATCGACGAGGCCAGTCACCGGCGGGTGTTCGACATCAACTATTTTGCCGCCGTCGCCATGGCCGGGCATTTTCTGGCGGCGGTCCGGCGGGCATCGGGGACGCATATCGCGGTGTCTTCTGTGGCGGGGTTTGCGCCGCTTTATCATCGTACCTCTTATGCGGCGTCAAAACACGCGCTGGAGGGGTTCTTCAAATCCCTGCGCTCGGAAGAGCGGCCCTATGGTGTCGATGTGCTGATCGCGGCGCCGTCTTTCGTGGCCACCAATATCGGCAACGACCAGCGCCAGATCGACGGCATCGCGCGGCCGGGATCGGCCACTGACGGGATGGATTACATGACGCCCGAGGCCGCTGCCGAGGAGATCCTGCGCGGGCTTGGCCGACGGCAGCCGATGATCCCGGTGGGACGGGTGGCGCGGCTGGCCTGGTGGGTGAACAGCCTGGCGCCGCGCCTTTACCAGCGGCTGATGGAGCGGCAGATCGGCGGCCACGAGGGCTAGGCGCCGTCGCCCTCTGTGTCCGCGTCCGGCAGGATCGGCAGCGAGAAGCCTGTTTTCACCCGGTTCATCACGACGGAGGTACGGAACCGGGTGATATTTTCTTCGTCAAAGAAATGCCGCCGGGTGAAGGCTTCGAAATCGGGCATGTCGCGGGCGGTCAGGATGACGATGAAATCGGCATTGCCGGTCACATAATAGCACTGCATGACCTCGGGCGCCTCGACCATGCGGCGGCGGAAGCGATCGATATCCTCGGCGCGCTCGCTGTGCAGGGTGACCTCGACGATCAGCATCAGCCCACGGCCCAGTTTTTCAGGATTGAGCATCGCGATATCGGCATCGACATAGCCCTGCGCGCGCAGCCGGGTCAGCCGCTTGCGGCAGGCATCGGGGGAAAGCCCGGCGATATGCGACAGGGCCTCGGCTGTCAGCCGGTTGTTGTCCTGGATCGCGGCAAGGATGAGCTGGTCGAATCTGTCCATATCACGCCTCCTTAGGGCTGCAAGTTTGTCCGTTTTTCCGTGACTTGCACAGCCGGAGTGCTGCCATTGTCCGGTATTCTGCATCAAATGTGAAAAGTCATCAGAAAATCGGCCTGCAGGGCGGCGAAATTTCCGAGAAACCGATGGCGGTGCAGATTAGGTTGGGCAAAAATCGAACAACAAAAAGAAGAGGAGGTCGATCCATGGATGGGGCGTTGAGCAAGACACTCGATAATATGTGGCGGGGCGGCGCGTTGCCGGTCGCGGGACCCGAGCCTCAGCTTTATCCCAGCGTTGCCGCCGATGCGGTGGCCAAGCTGCTGACACTATGTCCGCGTCATGCGATCACACCGCTGATCGAGGCGGATGAGCTGGCGAAAAAGGCCGGGGTGGCCAGGATCTGGATCAAGGACGAGCGCGCCCGCATGGGGCTGGGCAGTTTCAAGGCGCTGGGCGCGGCCTACTGCATTGCCAGCGCAGCGGCCGATGCATTGAAGGACAAGATCGGCGCCTCTCAGGTCTGGGAAACGGCCCTGCACGGACAAACTTATGCCACGGCAAGCGCCGGCAATCACGGGCTGTCCGTTGCGGCTGGGGCGCGGCTTTTCGGGGCCGAGGCGGTGATCTACCTGTCGCGGGCGGTGCCCGAGGCCTTTGCCCAGCGGCTGCGCGACAAGGGCGCCCGGGTGGTACGCGCCGGTGACAATTACGAGGCCAGCATGGCCGCTGCTGCGGCGGATGCCGAAGAAAACGGTTGGACGCTGCTCTCCGACAGCTCATGGCCCGGCTACAGCGCCCCGGCTATCGCGGTGATGGAGGGCTATCTGCAATTGGCCGCCGAGGCTGTCGCCCAGATCGACGGGGTGCCGACGCATATCTTCCTGCAGGCGGGTGTCGGCGGGCTGGCGGCTGCGGTGGCCGCCTATGCGCGGCAGGTCTGGGGGAATGCACCACAGATCATCGTGGTCGAACCGGACGCGGCGCCCGCGCTGATCGAGAGTATTCGCAGCGGCGAATTGCAGGACACGCAGGGGCCGGTGTCCTCCATGGGGCGGCTCGATTGCAAGACCCCGTCGATGGTGGCGCTGAACGGGCTGGCGCGCGATGCCGATGTCTTTGCCACCATATCCGAGCAAGAAGCTGCCGCAGGGGTCCGGACCCTTGCCGAATATGGCTATGCAACGACGCCATCGGGCGGCGCCGGTCTGGCAGCGCTTCTGGCGGGGCGGGTAAGGGATCTGGGCCCGGATGCGCGGGTGCTGGCCATCCTCAGCGAAGGGCCGGAAGATGGCTGATCCCGCCCGCGGCTTTGACCGGGGTGAGTTCCTGCGGCGGCGTGATGCCCTGCAGACGGGCATGGCGGCAGCGGGCATGGGGGCGCTTCTGCTGACTACGGCGGCGGATATCTTCTATGTCACTGGGTTCCTGACGCGGTTCTGGGAAAGCCCGGCGCGCCCCTGGTTTGTGGTGGTCCCGGCCAAAGGTGACCCGGTTGCGGTGATCCCCGCCATTGGCGTGGATCTGATGCGGCAAAGCTGGATTTCCGACATCCGCTGTTGGGATGCGCCGGATCCGAAGGATGATGGCGTTAGCCTGCTGGCGGCGACCCTTGGCGATCTGGTGCCGGAAACCGGGGCCATCGGCACGCCGATGGGGCTGGAGACGCAATTGCGCATGGCGCTTGGCGATTACATGGCGCTGACCGCACGCCTGGCGCCGCGCCGCATGGTGGATGCCACGGATGTGGTGCAGCGGGTGCGCGAGATAAAGTCAGATCCCGAGGTGGCCAAGATCCGCGCCGCCTGCGCGGTGGCGGATCGTACATTTGCCCGGGTGCCGGAGTTCGCAGCCTCCGGCAAGCCGCTTGATGCTGTGTTTCGCGATTTCCAGCGGGTGCTGCTGGAAGAGGGCGCCGATTGGGTCAGCTACACGGCGGGCGGCGCCGGGCCGGGCGGCTACGGTGATGTGATCTCTCCGGCGACTCCGCAGCCGTTGGCGGTAGGCGATGTGCTGATGCTGGACACCGGCGCGGTGCGCGATGGCTATTTCTGCGATTTCGACCGCAATTACGCCATCGGTCTGGTCGCGCCTGAGACCGCGCAGGCGCATGCGTCGCTTTATGCGGCCACGGATCTGGCGCTGGAGAAGCTGCGCCCCGGCATGACTGCCGCGGATGCGCACCGGATTCTCTGCGAGGGGCTGCGTGCCCATGGCGCCACGCCCGGCGGCGGGCGGCTTGGCCATGGACTGGGGGTGACGCTGACTGAATGGCCCTCGTTTACGCCCAAGGATCAGACGGTGCTGCGCGCCGGGATGGTGCTGACGCTGGAACCGGGCGCCGAGATCGCCCCGGGCCGCATTCTGGTGCACGAGGAAAACATCGTCCTGCGCGACAGCGGCCCCGAGCTTTTGTCCACCCGTGCCCCGGCAGAGCTGCCGGTTCTGGAGTAGATCATGCAGACTTTCCCCTATGAGCTGACTGGCCCGATCGGCAGCCGCGCAACCTTTGGCCATATCGTACTGCAGGTGGATGAAACGCTGGAGCAGGACATGCGCCGTCTGTTGCCGGGAGGCGAGGTCGCCCATCATGTCAGCCGTATTCCCAGCGGCGATGAGCTGACCCCGGACACCATCGCCACCATGAAAGAGACGCTATCAGCGGCTGCCGCGCTGTTGCCCCCGGCGGCGGAATTCGACGTGATCGGCTATGGCTGCACTTCGGGCACCACCCTGATCGGTGCGGACCGGGTCGCGGATCTGGTACGGCAGGGCGCTGCCTCGACCCATGTCACCGATCCTCTGACTGCAGCTCTGGCAGCGCTTGCGGCGTTGGACGTCCGGTCGCTAGCCTTGGTGTCGCCTTATGTGGAAAGCGTTAGCGCCCCGGTCCGACAGGCTTTTGTGGCGCGGGGGTATGATGTCAGCGGCACCGTGTCGTTCGGGGAAGAAGTGGAGGCGCGGGTGGCGCGGATCGACCCGGCCTCGATCCACGCGGCGGCCCTTTCCGTGGCCGGGGACGCCGATGCGGTGTTCCTGTCCTGCACCAACCTGCGCACGCTTGATATCATAGACGATCTTGAGGCGCGTCTAGGCAGGCCGGTGCTGAGCAGCAATCAGGTGCTTGCCTGGCATATGGCGCAGTTGGCGGGGGCGCCGAAACAGTGCAAGGGCCCGGGGCGCCTGCTCGGGATCTGAGCAGGGACCAGGGGGCGAGGGGGGATTGCGTTGGGGGCGTGTTGGCGAAACCAAGAGCTGCCCAAACGGATTCGATTCGTCTGACGGCAGCATCGGTCAATTAGTGTGTGATCCTGCCCGAACGTCTTGGCGGCGAGCTGGTGGCACAAGGCCCTTAGGTTGTGCCGAGGTCGTTAGATATGCCTCAGATGAGGCGCGGAATGGATCTGGTGAAGATGTCATCTGACCGTGAAATGAGCGGTGCGTATATCGTGGCAGAAGCCTTTCTGGAACAGGCGGGCGCGACTGGTGTTGGCTTAAGTAATTTTTATATATCAGGTGCTTAGTTTGCTATTGTGACTGATCTGACGCGTTGTGCTGCTGCGTAAATCACGGGTCCTTCAACCGTGGCGTGCACCCCTTTTCGACTCCATGCTAAATTATGTTTTAGGGTTTAATATTTTAATCTTGAAACAAAACAGAGAAGCCGCCTAGAGTTTTGAGGTCAGCCACCAGGCGGTGGGCCTGCCGGATGCGGCAGCCTTGCTCCGGGCGGCGGATGAAACGTCAGGATGTGAAATCCACCACTGCACGGCAAACGGCAGAAGGTGTCCCCGTCAGAGGGAAAAGGCGATCAAGGACTGGCGCCACCCGCGCGAAGCGGAAATAGTGGGGTCACAGGAATAACCGCGGTCAACGCGGATCCGGTCGATAACTGCAATAGGGAGACTATAGGAAATGAAAGCAATCAAAACACTGGCGCTGGCAACAGCGGTGTCCGCTCTGGCCGTCGCGGCGCAGGCCGAGACCAAGATCGGCATGATCACCACCCTGTCCGGCGGCGGCGCCAGCCTTGGCGTCGATACCCGCGACGGGTTCATGCTTGCGATGGAAAACGCCGGGCGCGATGACGTCGAAGTGGTGATCGAGGACGATCAGCGCAAACCAGCAACCGCGGTGCAGATCGCCGATCAGATGATCCAGTCCGAAAAGGTGGATATCCTGACCGGTATCGTCTGGTCGAACCTGGCCATGGCCGTGGTGCCCTCGGCGACCGGGCAGGGGCTGTTCTACCTGTCGACCAATGCCGCGCCGGCACAGCTGGCGGGCAAGGGCTGCAACCCGAACTATTTCTCGGTCTCCTATCAGAACGACAACCTGCACGAAGCGGCCGGTGCCTATGCCACCAGCGCCGATTTCAAGAAGACCTTCATCATGGCGCCGAACTATCCGGCCGGGAAAGATTCCCTCAACGGGTTCAAGCGCTTCTACAAGGGTGAACTGGCGGGTGAGATCTACACCAAGCTGGGTCAGACCGATTATGCCGCCGAACTGGCGCAGGTCCGTGCCAGCGGCGCCGACTCGGTCTTCTTCTTCCTGCCCGGCGGCATGGGGATCTCCTTCCTCAAGCAATACGCCGCCAGCGGTATCGATCTGCCCGTGGTGGGTCCGGCCTTCTCCTTTGATCAGGGTATCCTGCAGGCCGTTGGCGATGCGGCGCTGGGGGTAAAGAACACCTCGCAGTGGAACAAGGATCTGGACAATGCGGCCAACGCCGAATTCGTTTCTGGCTTCCAGGAAAAATACGGCCGACTGCCGTCGCTTTATGCGGCGCAGGGCTATGACACCGCCAACCTGATCCTGAGCGCGCTGGACAAGGCAGAAGTGTCGGACAAGGACGCCTTCCGCGCTGCCCTGAGAGAAGCCGATTTCGCATCGGTGCGCGGCAAGTTCAGCTTTGGCCCGAACCAGCACCCGATTCAGGACATCTACGTGCGTGAGGTCATCAAGGAAGGTGACATCTTCACCAATAAGATCATCGGCACCAGTCTGACAGATCATTCCGACGCCTACGCGGCCGAGTGCAAGATGTAATCCGATCCTCCCTGCGGGGGCGCCAATGCGACGCCCCCGTCAGAACGGAAATCTCCCATGTCCATTGTTCTCATTCTTGAGCAGATCCTGAACGGATTGCAGTTCGGGGTCATGCTGTTTCTCATGGCTGCGGGCCTGACGCTGGTCTTTGGCGTCATGGGCCTGATCAACCTCGCCCATGGTGCGCTTTATATGGTCGGGGCCTTTGCGGCGGCGGCGGTGGCCGGGCTGACCGGTTCCTTCCTGCTGGCGCTGATGGCCAGCCTGGCGGCTGCGGCTGCGGCCGGGGCCGTGGTCGAGATCGCGGTGATCCGGCGGCTTTATGATCGCGATCACCTTGATCAGGTCCTGGCGACCTTTGCGCTGATCCTGATTTTCTCCGAAGGCACCCGCTGGATCTTCGGCTCCTTTCCGCTGTTTCTGGATGTGCCTGCCGCATTGGCCGGGCCGCTCAGCCTGCCGGGCGGCATCGAATACCCGGCCTACCGCCTTGCCATTATCGGCATCGGGCTGGTGGTGGCGGCGCTGCTGTTCTGGCTGATCGCCCGCACCCGTATCGGGATCCAGATCCGCGCCGGTGAAGCCGACCGCGAGATGATCGCAGCGCTGGGGGTGGATATTTCCCGGCTGTATACGCTGGTCTTTGCCCTTGGCGCCGCGCTGGCGGGGCTTGCCGGTGCCTTGGTCGGAGCCATTCAGTCGGTTCAGGTCGGCATGGGAGAGCCGGTTCTGATCCTCGCCTTTGTGGTGATCGTCATCGGTGGCATCGGATCGATCAAGGGCGCGCTGGTCGGCGCGCTGCTGGTGGGGCTAACGGATACGCTGGGCAAGGTCTTCCTGCCGCAATTTTTCGGTCTGTTCCTGGAACCGGCCAGTGCTGCCTCGGTCGGGGCCTCGCTGGCATCGATGCTGATCTACATCCTGATGGCGGCGGTTCTGCTGGTGCGCCCCTCGGGACTTTATGGGGGGAGCGCATGAGCATGACCCGTGAAATCCTGTTCAACTGGGCGCTGGCGCTGGCGCTGCTGGCGGTGCCGCTCTGGGCCAATGCCATGGACGAGCCCTTTATCATTACCCTCGCTACCAAGGTCGCGATCCTGGCGCTGGCCGGTGTCGGCCTCAATATCGCGCTGGGGATCGGCGGGCTGGTGAGCCTTGGCCATGCCGCCTTTTTCGGGATCGGCGGCTATGCCATGGGCATTCTGGCCGCCCATGCCCAGAACTATGAGCCACTGATGCAGGTGCCGTTTCTGATCGAGGGCACCAATCAGATGCCGGTGATCTGGCTGGTGGCAACCGTGGCCAGCGCGCTGGTGGCGCTGGTGATCGGGGCGCTGTCGCTGCGCACCTCGGGCGTCTATTTCATCATGATCACGCTGGCCTTTGGTCAGATGCTTTACTATTTCGCGATCTCCTGGTCAGCCTATGGCGGTGAGGACGGGTTGTCGATCTGGGTGCGCAACGAATTTCCCGGCCTCAACACGCTGGACCCGATCCAGTTCTTCATGATCGCCTATGTCATCCTCTGCCTGGTGCTGGTCTTCTCTGCCCGGTTGGGGCGCTCGCCCTTTGGCCTGGCGCTGGCGGCTGCCCGCCAGACCGAGGAACGGGTGATGACCGTGGGGCTGACGCCCTTTCATCTGCGGCTGGTGGCCTTTGTCATTTCGGGCGCGATCACCGGTCTTGCCGGCGCGCTTTATGCTGATCTCAACCGTTTTGTCAGCCCGACCATGCTGAGCTGGCACACCAGCGGTGAAATCATGGTCTTTGTCATCATCGGCGGGGTGGGGCGGCTGTTCGGCCCGGTTGTGGGCGCTGCCGTCTATATCCTGCTGGAGCATCTCCTGGGCGGGATCAGTGAATACTGGCAGATCTTCCTCGGGCTGCTGCTGCTCATCATGGTGCTGTTTGCCCGCGGCGGCCTGATCGGCGCCTTGACAGGACGTGAGGTGGCCCATGACTGATCCGCATACAAACCCGGTGCTGCAGGTCGAAGGCATCAGCAAAAGCTTCGGCGCGCTCAAGGCCAGCGACAATGTCAGCATCGACCTGCGCCCCGGTGAAATCCACGCCCTGATCGGCCCCAATGGCGCGGGCAAATCCACCCTGATCAAGCAGGTCTCGGGCAGTTTGCGCCCCGACACCGGCCGGATCGAGGTTCTGGGCCGCGATGTCACCGATCTTGATACCGTGGCGCGGGCGCGGCTGGGGCTGGGGCGGACGTTCCAGATCTCCTCGCTCGCGATGGAGTTCACCGTGCTGCAGAACGTGGTGCTGGGCGCCCTTGGCGCGCAGGGCCGGGTGTTTTCCTTCTTCCGCAATGTGATGAAGGACAAGACCTTGTTGGAGCCTGCCCGCCGCGCCTTGGAACGCGTCGGTCTGCAGGATGAGGTGCAGCGGCGCACCGCCGATCTGTCGCATGGCCAGCGCCGTCAGCTGGAGGTCGCGGTGGCCCTGACGCTCAATCCCAAACTGTTCCTGATGGATGAACCCATGGCCGGTCTTGGTGCCAGCGGCTCCAAGACCCTCACCGGGTTTCTGGACGAGCTGCGCCACGAGGCGCCGATCCTGCTGGTGGAACACGATATGGACGCGGTCTTTGCCCTTGCTGACCGGATCAGCGTGCTGGTCTATGGCGCGGTGATCGCCACCGGCACCGCCGATGAAATCCGCGCAAATCCCGAGGTGCGACGTGCTTACCTCGGAGAGGAGGACGCCGCATGAGCCTGTTGTCCCTGAACAAAGTCGAGGCCTCCTACGGCCCCTCGCAGGCGCTGTTCGGCGTCTCGCTGGATCTGGCCGAAGGCGAGGTCGTCGCCCTGATGGGCCGCAACGGCATGGGCAAGACCACCACCATCAAATCGATCTGCGGCATGGTGCATCCCTCTGCGGGCGAGGTTCGCTTTGACGGGCACGACCTGCGGCAGCTGCCCTCGCACAAGATCGCACGGCTGGGGATTGGTCTGGTGCCCGAGGGGCGCCGCTGCTTCGGCCCGCTGACGGTGGAGGAAAACCTGACCGCCGCCGCCCGCCCGGGCCCCTGGGATTTTGAGCGCGTCGCCGGGCTGTTTCCACGGCTCGAGGAGCGGCGCGACCAGACCGCAAGTTCCCTGTCGGGCGGCGAGCAGCAGATGCTGGCCATCGGTCGCGCCCTGATGACCAACCCGCGCCTTTTGATCCTGGATGAGGCGACCGAGGGGCTGGCCCCCGTGGTGCGACAGGAAATCTGGGCGGCGATTGCGCAGCTGAAGCGTGAGGCGGGCTTGTCGATCCTGGTGGTGGACAAGACGCTGAAGGAACTCGCCCAGATCGCCGACCACGCGGTGATCCTGAACCGGGGTCAAAGCGTCTGGACCGGAAGGATGGAAGACCTGACCCCGGATCTGACGGATCAGTATCTGGGGGTCTGAGAGGGTTGGAAAGGAGACTGCCCGACGGTGCGTCGGGTGGTGTTTGCGGATAGTATCCTTCCTCTATTCCTGAGCTTTTCCAAAGCTGAATTGGATTGAATTGCGCAGTTTTCTTAACTGAAAGGGGGATAGTCTTCGTTTGGATTGTTCTGCCCAGGATTGATTTATTTGACAAGCAGGATTGCCGTTAATGGACGGTTAATTTCGGGAGGTTATTTCAGGCAATTCATTGAATTAAAAGGAGTATGAAATGTCTGGAACACCAGGAGATGACACGCTGATTGGCGGTATCGGTGATGACATTCTTTCCGGCGGGCTCGGAGATGACTCAATCATAGGGATTGGCGGAAACGATGTGCTGAACGGTGATGCTGGCAACGATACGATTGATGGTGGTAATGGTGACGACAGTATTGAAGGCGGCGGTGGCTTTGACACCATTCACGTGAGCGCGGGCTACGACACGCTGAATGGCGGTGATCAGAGTGATACCTTCATTGTCGATGGCCGTCATCTTGATGGTGTTATCAACGGCGGTTCGGGGCAGGATACAATACTTTTCGAAAGTGGAGTTGCGACAATCCGCTCTACCTTTGTATTCGACAATATCGAGATCATCGAGCTGTCGGATGATACCACTGGCATCCTGAGAATACGTAACGCGAACGCGGCCACATTCGACTTTAGCGGCACGACGCTGGTGGGTACCAACACGATCGAGATCTATGGCTCGGCCAACACTCCGATCGAGGTGACCGGAACAAATTGGGGTGATCATCTTATCGGCGATTCTACTGCAATGAACACGCTGAATGGGGGCGGTGGGAACGATACCGTACAAGGTAGCAACGGCGACGATAATCTGAACGGCGGCACGGGCAATGACAGTGTGCTTGGCGATCGCGGAAATGATATTCTGGACGGCGGTGACGGCAGTGACACTCTGGATGGTGGATTGCACGATGATATCTTGACCGGAGGGAGCGGGCTTGATGTGCTTACGGGCGGCTCTGGCAATGACTTTGTCGATGGTGGAATCGGCAGCGATACGATCTATGTCAGCAGTGGCTATGACACGCTCAAGGGCGGCGATGGCGCTGATACGTTTATCGTAGATGGTCTCGAAGTTACGGATAACATCGACGGGGGTTTGGGGTCGGATACATTGTTCTTTGCAAGTGGTGTTGCAACCATTCGCTCCAACTCAACAGCCCCGATTGGCATTGAGATCATCGAGCTGTCGGATGATACCACTGGCATCCTGAGAATACGTAACGCGAACGCGGCCACATTCGACTTTAGCGGCACGACGCTGGTGGGTACCAACACGATCGAGATCTATGGCTCGGCCA